>CAYYRK010000007.1:8933-33113 GCA_964473915.1 uncultured Pseudomonadales bacterium | reverse complement strand
AATAACGGCGCTAAAACTACGCGAAAGGCCAAGATTTGTCAATAAATTCGGTACGGTATGCTATTGAGAACACACCGCTTAAAGCGTCTCCAGATGACCATTATGAAACTCCAGAACAGGCCAGTCACCGCGCTCACCATGATAAATCTTAATCCGGCTCAATGCCGCATAGGGCACTTCGATTCGAAGAACACTGAGCAGAGGGATATTCAGAAAATAAGCCAGCAGTATTCTCATTGTACCGCCATGTTGTACTAGCAGAATATGCTGACCACTGTATTGCTCAAGTATTGTCTCCCAGGCTCGCTGTACTCTAATCTGCGCATCCACCAACGCCTCCCCTTTTGGGGGAGAATTAAGAATGGGATCCTCCGTAAAATCTCTAACCCGTTGCGTATCCTTTTCCCACACATCGGCAATGCTTCTTCCCTCCCATTCACCAAAATAGAGCTCGCGCAACCCATCAATTACCGCGACTTGTGCACCGGTGCTGCTACTGATTGATCGAGAAAACTCAAGACATCTCTTTAAGGGCGAGCTAATGATATGATCCCAGGGAAACTGTTTTCCTGAACCCACAGCCTGGTTCATCTGCTGCCAGCCCTCCTCGGAAAGCGCCACATCGGTAGTCCCCCGATAAATCTCACCCCCTTCACATCTTCCGTGCCGTAACAGGTCAACCACTGTCACACTGTGTTCTTTATCCATGATAATCTCTCTGTGCCTGCTCAACTGAGCATTTTAGGGTAACGTAACTCTACCCGTTCTTTACCAAATTCTTCCCTCAGCTCGTAGAGCAACTCATCACTGGGGGTTACCTGCCAGTCCGCACCAAACCTCAACAATGCCCTGGTTTTTTTCTTTTGATACTCAAGAACCACAGGACATCCCTCCTTCCGGTAGGGTTGCAAAACATGGGTTAACGCCCTGATCAAATCGGACCCAATACTTTGTTCATCAAATCTTAAAAACAACTCTTTTGCAAAATGTCTTCGTGCAGCAACCAGGCTAAAAATCTGATTGGCCCGTGCCTTGATCGACCCTGAATAATCATCGATACTGACCTCTCCTTCAATCACCAACATGCTGTCCTTAACCAGCACCTCCCTATACTTACTATAGACCTCAGCGAAAACAGACACCTCTACGCGTGCAGTACGATCATCGAGTGTAACAAATGCAATGGTGTCACCTTTTTTGCTTCTCATAGTACGCAAACCCACCACCAGACCCGCTAACTTTTGCCCCCCTTTTTTTGGCTTCAACGACACAAGCGGCGTTTTCGCAATTTTTCGCATCTCCGTCTCGTACTCATCAAAGGGGTGTCCCTCAAGATAGAGTCCCAGGGTTTCCTTTTCTGCCTGTAACCGTGCCTTCTCAGACCAAACGCTTACATCGGCATAGGCGGCGAAAAGATCCTCTCTATAACTACTAACCGCTGTTTCTGGCATGCCGCCAAAAAGATCATCCATTCCAGCATTCTGGTTCTGCCGATGCTGTTCGGCTGTTTTTAGAGCTTCCTCCAGGCACGCCATCAGTGCGGCTCGATGCGGCCCCAATTTATCTAACGCCCCAGAGCGAATTAAGGCTTCAAGGGCTCGCCGATTAACCCTCTTCAGATCCACTCTCGCGCAAAAATCAAACAGGTCAGCAAACAGTCCTCCCTCATTTCTGGCGGCAATAATGGCTGCCACAGGCCCTTCACCCAGCCCCTTGATGGCACCAAGCCCGTATATAATCTGGCCCTGCTGGTCAACGGTAAAACGATACTGGCCCAGGTTCACATCGGGTAACACTATCGGCAAGTCCATTGTTCGGCAATCTTCTATCAAGATCACCACCTTATCAGTGTTCTGCATATCAGCTGATAGTACCGCCGCCATAAAGGGCGAAGGATAGAAGGTTTTCAACCAGGCTGTTTGGTAGGAAAGCAGGGCATAGGCTGCAGAGTGTGATTTATTGAATCCGTAACCGGCAAACTTTTCCATCAAGTCAAAAATATAGCCAGCCTGCTCCTCTTTAACTCTGTTTTTGGTCGCCCCCTCTAGAAATATCTTCCTGTGACGCGCCATCTCCTCCGCTTTTTTCTTACCCATGGCTCGCCTTAGCATATCAGCCTGCCCCAGCGAATAGGCCCCCAAGACCTGGGCAATTTTCATCACCTGCTCCTGATAAAGAATAACGCCATAGGTGTTATCAAGTACCGGTTCCAGATCGGGATGAGCATATTCTACTTTCTGACGCCCATGTTTGCGGTTAATAAAGTCATCGACCATACCTGACTGCAAAGGCCCAGGACGAAATAGAGCAACCAGAGCGATAATATCTTCGAAGGTATTGGGTAGAAGACGACGGATTAGATCCTTCATCCCCCGCGATTCAAGTTGAAAGATGGCGGTGGTATTACCCTTCTGAAGCAGTTGATAAACCTTTTTATCGTCCAGGGGTATCTCTGTAATATCCAGCTTTTCAGCGGTACCTTTCTCTGCCAGACCATTGATGGTTTTTACTGCCCAGTCAATGATAGTGAGGGTGCGCAAACCCAGAAAATCAAATTTAACCAGCCCGACCTGCTCAACATCGTCCTTGTCATATTGGGTGACCAGGTTGGCCCCGGTCTCATCACAATAAAGTGGCGAAAAGTCCGTTAACTGAGTAGGGGCTATCACCACCCCACCAGCGTGTTTTCCAACATTACGAGCGACCCCTTCCAGCTTGAAGGCCATCTCCATGATCTCGGCCACCTCTTCGTTGTGTTCAACAAATTCACGTAGAGGCTGTTCCTGCTCCATCGCCTTACTCAGGGTTATTCCCACCTCAAAGGGGATCATCTTGGACAACTTGTCGGCAAGGCCATAGGGCTTTCCCTGTACCCTTGCCACATCACGGACCACCGCCTTGGCAGCCATGGTGCCGAAGGTGATAATCTGGGAGACCGCTTCCCGGCCGTAGGTCTGGGCAACATATTCAATGACCTTGTCGCGCCCATCCATACAGAAATCGATGTCAAAATCGGGCATCGATACCCGCTCCGGATTCAAAAACCGCTCAAATAGCAGATCATAACGAATAGGGTCCAGATCGGTAATTTCCAATGCATAGGCCACCAGCGAGCCCGCTCCAGACCCCCGACCAGGGCCCACTGGAATACTGTTTTCTTTTGCCCAACGAATAAAATCCATTACGATGAGAAAATACCCAGGAAAACCCATCTGTATGATGATATCCAGTTCAAACCGAAGGCGATCCAGATAGAGTTCACGCTGTTCCTGAAAGGATTTTTGTGCCGGATCCAGTATCTTTTTCAGTCGCTTTTCCAACCCCTCTTTGGATACTTTCTCAAAGAACTGGTCAATCGTCATGCCCTGTGTTACAGCGTAGTTAGGCAGATAGTTTTTACCCAACTCCATCGTCATACTGCAGCGCTGGGCAATCTCTACGCTGTTTTCGATCGCTTCAGGCAGATCTTTAAAAAGCTCGGCCATCTGCTGTGGCGACTTGAGGTACTGCTCTTCGCTGTAGATGCGTGCTCGTCTGGGGTCATCCAGGGTGCGGCTGTCATGTATACAGACACGGGCCTCATGGGCTTCAAAGTCACTCTTGTGCAAAAAGCGTACATCATTGGTAGCCACGACCGGCAGGTCAAAACGTTCGGCTAAAGCCACAGCCCGTTGCAGGTAGAGCTGCTCATCCGCCCTACCCGTTCGTTGTAATTCGATATAAAAGCTATCAGGAAAACAGGCCGACCACTGCTGAACCAGTTGCTCGGCAAGCGGCAGATTATCGGCTAGTAACGCCTGTCCAATCGCCCCCTCGCGCGCTCCGTTAAGAGCGATCAGGCCTTCACTGTACTGTGCAACCCAGTCTGTCTTAACATAGGCTACCCCCTGTCGCTGTCCCTCCAGGTAAGCCATAGATATCAGTTTTGTCAGATTAGCGTATCCCTGCTGATTTTTGACCAGCAAAGTAAGACGGTAAGGCCTGGCGGGCGTCTGCTCATTTTCCAGCCACAGGTCAGCCCCTGCAACGGGTTTCAAACCTGCCTCTGTAGCGGCTGTGTAGTACTTGACCAGGGCAAACAGATTACACTCGTCAGTGATAGCCACGGCGGGCATGGAAAACTCTGCTGCGGCCTTGATCAGTTTCTTGATCTTCGGCAAGCCATCTTTTAAAGAGTATTCGGTATGAACCCGTAAATGTATAAATGTAGAATCTATTGTCATGCCTGACCCAGGAATGCTGTTAGCGTGCTATGAGGTTATTTAGCCGAACTCTTGCTCGGATAAGTTAGAACTATCCGGGCTAAAATATATCCGGTTATACTGGTTTTTCCAGGAGTGCTTTTACCGGCCCAAATGTACGGCGGTGAATGGGTGTAGGTCCCAACTTTTGCAATGCTTTTATATGCTGTACTGTGGGGTATCCTTTATGCCCCGCCAAACCATAACCAGGGTATTGTTTGTCCAGGTCTCTCATCATTGCATCTCTGAACACCTTGGCCAGAATAGATGCAGCGCTGATCGCACTTACCAGGCTATCTCCCTTGACGATGGCCTCAACAGGCATCTCCAACTCAGGACAACGATTGCCGTCAACCAGTACCCGTTGTGGAACAACAGAGAGGTTCATCACTGCTCTGCGCATGGCTAACAGACTCGCTTGCAGTATATTTATGCTGTCTATCTCCGCCACCCCAGCCTGCGCCACCGCCCAGGCCAGTGCATTTTCACGAATCTGGACAGCTAGCAAGTCTCTCTTCTTTTCCGATAATTTCTTTGAGTCCATCAAGCCGTCAATAGGTGCCGCCGGATTCAGAATGACAGCCGCAGCCACCACTGGACCTGCGAGTGGTCCGCGTCCTGCTTCATCAACACCGGCAACATGATAAATATCATTCATCTCTTCAAGAGCCCCAGCACTGCCCGTGCGGCTTGTTCACTGGCACCACAACGCAGCTGCCTGTGAATATCCTCAAAAGCACGATCTTGCTCTACCCTGGCCTCTTTCTGGATGATGCAGTCCACCAGTGCCCGACCGAGATTTTCAGGGTTGGCCTCATCCTGAATAAATTCAGGAACCAGTTGGCGCTGCGCGAGAAGATTGGGCAGTGATATAAAGGGTATTTTGACCAGACGTGATGCGATCCTATAAGTAGTGGGAGCCAGCTTATAGGCCACCACCATGGGTCGTTTGATCAGGGCCGCTTCAAGTGTTACTGTCCCGGAGGCAAGCAGCAATGCATCCGCTGCTGCCATAGCCTGCTGTGCCTGCCCTGTCACTAGTTGCGCCTGAGCAAGTGCCGGGTAGTTAGCCAGTTTTTCCCTGACAAGCTCTGCCACCGGCTCATTGGCCGCAGCGATCAGTACCTGACAACCGGTTCGCTCTTTGCAGATTTTGGCGGCCTGTAAAAAAGTGTCTGTCAACCTACTGGCTTCCCCCATACGACTACCAGGCAACAACGCAATCACCGGATCTTCTTGACCAAGCCCAAGCGCGCGTCGAGCAGGTTCTGCTGGTGTATTCAGCTCGATACTATCGGCAAGCGGGTGTCCAATAAATTCGACCGGCACATGATGCTTCTGATAAAAATCTTTTTCGAATGGAAAAAGCGCCAATATCAGATCAACGCTACGGCCTATCGACTTTACCCGCCCCTGCCGCCAGGCCCAAACTTGAGGGCTGACGTAATGAACTGTCTTGATACCTGCTTTCTTGAGTTTTTTTTCCAGCCCAAGATTAAAATCCGGGGCATCAATTCCGATAAAAATATCTGGTGGATTAGTAATAAAATCACGAACAAGATTTCGGCGAATGCGCAGCAATTCACCAATTCTACCCAGTACTTCCACCAGGCCCATTACCGAAAGACGTTCCATGGGCACCGAAGAGCGACACCCCAGAGCCTGCATTTTCGGACCACCAATGCCCTGAAAGATTGCTTGAGGATGTATCTGCTGAATGGCGTGCATCAAACCCGCACCCAGCTCATCCCCCGATGCTTCACCTGCTACGATACCGATACGTAATGCACTGGCCATACTGGGTTTTATTTCCGCTTGTGATGGAAAGATTATTTGAGCCCGGGTAGCCAATCAACCTCATCGGGCATTACAGATTTACTGTGCTAAATTAACGCACGATTCCGCGTGAGGATTCCAGTATTGATTCTATGAGAACCTCCAACTCCGGCCCCTGGTACTCAAGCTGTCGAATCTGCTCAATGGCCCGCTTGACGGTAAGTCCTCGGCGAAATATTATTTTATAAGCCTGATGCAGCGCCGATACAGCTTCCTTCTCGAAACCACGTCGTCTCAAGCCTTCTTTATTAACACCATGGGTTTTTACAGGGCTGCCGCTAATAGTGACAAACGCCGCCACATCCTTCACCACGATACTCCCGGCTCCACACATGCTGTGCGCACCCACCCGACAAAATTGATGAATGCCACAGAAACCACCCAATACTGCGAAATCACCCACATGTACATGCCCGGCAATCGTCACATTATTCGCCATTACAGTGTCACTGCCCACCACTACATCATGGGCAATATGCACATTCACCATGAAGAGATTATTATCACCAATACGAGTGACGCACTGATCCTGCGTAGTTCCACGGTGCACCGTACAACCCTCTCGGATTACATTGTTATTACCAATGACCAAACGGGTTTTTTCTCCGTGATATTTTTTATCCTGGCAGTCTTCGCCCACACTGGCAAACTGATAGATATGATTATTGGTGCCGATACTGGTAGGCCCCTTCAGCACGACATGCGGCCCTATCACAGTCCCGGCACCGATCTCTACATCAGGACCAATAACCGTCCACGGGCCAATAGAGACATCATCAGCAATTTTAGCACTGGGATCTATTTGCGCAGTGTTATTAATCAATATGATTTCTCCCGGTCAGCGCAGGTCACAATGCCGGAACAGACCAGGTCACCATCTACACTCGCCTTACAATCAAATTTCCAGATCCCTCTTTTTTCCGTAAGAATGGTGGCTTCAAGAAGCAACCTATCTCCGGGTTGTACGGGGCGTTTAAAACGTAGCTTATCTGTACCAACAAAATAGTATATCGACCCGTCTGCCGGCTTTTTATTGACTGTTTTGAAGCCAAGGATACCTGCCGCCTGGGCCATGGCTTCGATAATCAAAACACCGGGCATAACAGGAAAGTCCGGGAAGTGGCCGTTAAAGAAATTCTCGTTAGCCGTAACATTCTTATAGGCTACAATAGATTTCCCTTCCTCAAGCTCCAACACCCGATCAACCAGCAGAAACGGATAGCGATGCGGCAGATACTCTTTGATTTCAGTTAGGTTCATCATTGTTCGCTACCCTGTTTTTTAGTTGTTCCACCTGTTTTTCCAACTCCATCACTCGTTTAAACACCTTGTCTAGCTGACGCATCCGAACCGAATTTTTTTTCCATAAGTCGGTCGGCATCATAGGAGTTCCGGAAGAGTAGGCCCCTGGCTTATTAATAGACTTCGTCACCATTGTCATGCCGGTCACAAACACATGATCAGCAACCTGGATATGTCCAACTAACCCAACACCGCCAGCAAGAGTACAGTGCCTACCAACATGGGTACTGCCTGAGATACCAACGCAGGCTGCTATTGCAGTATGAGCCCCAATGTGAACATTGTGTGCCACCATGACCTGGTTATCAATTTTAACGCCTTCTTCAATCACCGTGTCCTGTAAAGCACCTCGATCGATACTGCTGCAAGCCCCAATTTCAACATCATCCCCGATACGCACGCCGCCAATTTGAGCGATCTTTTCCCATACGCCATGGTTATCAGCAAAACCAAATCCATCCGCGCCAATAACCACACCACTGTGAATAATAACCCTCTTGCCCAGAGTCACGCCATGGTTCAACGTAACATTAGCTGCAATTCTGGAATTTTCGCCTACCTGCACGTTTTGGCCCACATAACACCCAGCACCGATTTCAACACCTGCCGAAATAACGGCTCCGGCATCGATAACTGCCAGTGGGGCTATACAGGCTGATGCATGAACTCGAGCAGTCGATGCAACATCTGCAGAGGGCGCAATGCCCAGACTCGGCACGGGCCTGTCATCGAATAAACGTGAAATTCTGGCATAGCCCAAATAGGGGTTGGCGGTGATCAGCGCATTACCAGACACAGCACCGACCTGCTCGGCCGATACAATAACCGCTGACGCCTGTGTGGTCTCAAGACAGGCGATATAACTGGGGTCAGAGAGAAAGCTGATCTGCCCTGCTAACGCTCCATCAAGACTGGCGATGCCTCTGATTTCGCAATCGCCATCACCTTTTAACTCTGCCCCGATCTGCTCAGCCAGTTGCACAAGGCGGTAGGATTGATGACTCATCATGTTGCTAGAACAACTCTAAGAGATCAATTTTAGTTGGAATTTAATTTTTCAGTTACTTTTTTGGTGATATCAAGTTCTGGGCTGACCCAGATCGCTGCTCGCCGTTCCAAAATAAGGGAGTATTCACCCTCGGCCAATATCGACTGAATAGCCTGTTCCAGCTTGGGGCTCATCTCACCCATCAGCTCTTGCTGGGCTTCCTGTTGAGCCTTTTGCAGCTTTTGGCGTTTAAACTGAAACTCCTCAACCTTGCCCTGCGCGTCTTTGGAAAGATTTTTCTTTTCAGTGTCACTCATCACCGCAGCATCCTGCTCCATTTTTTCCTGGAGTGCCTGAATTTGTTGCGCCAGTTCCTTGATCTCATTCTGATCAGATGAGGTTGCTTTCTTTAATTCAGCAATTTTTACCTTGGCCTGCTCAGAACTCAAAATAGCTGCCTGAACATCAATAACAGCGATAGACTCAACTGCAAACGCCGCCTGAACTGCAAATACTCCACTGGCTATCAACCCCAATACTGCTTTCTTCACTTTCACACCCCTTAAATTAAAATTAAACAAAAAAGAACCAGGATCTTTAATGCGCTTTGCCTGCCCTGTCTGAAAATAAAAACATCTCTGGGATAAAGGTCTCAAGCTACACAAAAAAACATTTAAAACGTCTGACCAAATGAAAACTGGAAGAACTCGGTATCATCTAAAGGCCCTTCGTTGAAAGCCTGGGCAATACTGAAAGTCAACGGACCGAAGCCAGACAACCATGTGACCGCCACGCCTGTCGAACGGCGGATCTCACTCATATCTATATCAAGACAACTTTGGCTGAAGGCAGAACACTCAGTATTGAATACATTGCCTGCATCAATAAAAAAAGATGATTGTATGGACCGATTATCCTTAATCAGGGGGAACGGGAAAATAATGTCCAGCCCCGCTGTAATCAATGCATTGCCACCAAATGGTTCTGGCTCCTGATCCGGATCAAAGGGACTGGGTGAACTACGTGGACCCAGTTCATTGTTCTTAAATCCGCGTATACTATCAAAACCCCCGGCAAAATAGTGCTTATAGAACGGAAGAGAATCTGTGTCGCCATAGGCGTCGCCATAACCCAACTCGGTCCTTAACCTAAGCGTCAGGGATCGGGTCAGGGGGAAGAAAATCTGTCCGTTATAAGTTAGCTTATAGTAGGACAGGTCACTTCCTGGCACCGCCAGCTCAAACGCCAACGATTGAGAGCTACCCCTGGTTGCAAATATTCCGCGGTTAAGCTTGGAGTAATTCCACCTCGTAGTAAACACAAACTCATTGAAGTCGTTACCCTCATCTATAAGAAATTTTGTGATCTCCAGAACAGGATAGACACCCTCGGTAATATCAGTAAATTCGTAGTTAAAATGAAAGCTTAGAGACTGGGTTTCGGACATGGGATAACCAAAGGAAACACCTCCTCCCAGTGAGTCTGTCTTGTAACTGGAGATATTGTCTTCATCGTAATCAAGTTCTCGGAAAAACAGATTAAATCCACGGCTGACTCCATCCACCGTGTAATAGGGGTCATGATAGGAAAAATTATAGGAGGTCCGGTATTGGCTACGATTTGCACCGATAGACACCCGCTTACCCGAACCCATAAAATTATTTTGACTAAGGCTAGCCCCCAGAATTAACCCTGACCCCTGGGCAAAGCCGAGGCTTGCGGTGATACTCCCAGAGGGTTGCTCCTCCACCGTATAATCTACATCGATCTGATCAGGTGACCCAGGAACTTGAGGTGTTTCAACATTCACTTCCTTAAAAAACCCAAGCCTTTGTAGCCGTGTTTTTGACAATTCTATTAGATTATTAGACGCCCAGCCAGACTCCATCTGCCGCATCTCCCTGCGCAACACCTCATCAGTTGTTTTGGTATTACCTTTGAAGTTGACACGCCGCACATAAGCCCGTTTACCAGGATCGACGAAAATGCTGATATCCACCGTGTTATCAGTCTCATCTATTTCAGGAACCCCATTTACATTGGCAAAGGTATAACCCTCATTACCCAGCCTATCGGTGATAATTTCAGTGGTTTTCGTTAAAAATTGGTTAGAAAAAATATAACCTTTTTTAATCAGCAAATAATTTTTTAGCTGGGATTCTGGCACTACCAGATCCCCCGTGAACTTCACCTCACCAATAGTAAACTGCTCACCTTCCACAATATTAATGGTGATATAAACACTCTCTTTATCTGGAGTAATAGATACCTGGGTCGATTCAATATTAAAATTAATGTACCCGCTATCCATATAGGCTGACCTGAGTTTTTCCAGATCACCAGATAATTTTTCCCGTGAATATTTGTCGTCACTTCGCCAAAATTTGTACCAGGGCACGGGTTGAAGTTCGAAAAGATCCAACAGGTCTTCTGATTTATAGACGCTGTTGCCGACAATAGTCACCCGTTTAATCGTCGAGGGCTGGCCCTCGTCAATATTGATCGAAAGTGCCACTCTGTTACGAGATTGAGACTCTACATCTGTCTCAATCTCAACGCCATAGCGCCCTTGAGAAACATACTGACGGGATAGTTCCTGCTCTAGACCTTCCAGGGTAGCACGTTTGAATATCTCACCTTCACTCAGGCCAGACTGACGCAAACCATCCAGCAAATCTTCGGTCTTGAGCGCTTTATTACCCTCAAGTTCAATACCGCTGATAGAGGGACGTTCCTCAACAGTAATGACCAGCACGTTTTTGTCACGGCCAAGTTTTATGTCATTAAAGAAGCCGGTTTTAAACAGGCTGCTCGTCGCCTCAACCAGGGTTTTATCATCCACGGTCATGCCTATGGATACAGGAAAGTTCCGAAATAAACTCCCTGCTGAGATTCTTTGTAAGCCTTCAACCCGTATATCGGATACTTCAAAAGTATCCGCAGCAACTGTATTGATAATGGTCACTACTACCAACAGCAGGATATATGGGAGCTTAAGGACGGTTTGTTTCATTTTTATTTTACGTAATTTCAAGTCATTACCACTTCTTTCTTATACTACAAAACCCCTGCATGAGAGCCATCCCTTGCGCTCATACCACGTTACAAATGTTGGTTACTCAATTAAGAGTTGATCAAAGGCGCACCAGGTCATTATAAATTGCCAAAAACATCAACGCAGCAATGATCGCTAACCCGATTTTCTGCCCAACTAGCTGTATTTTTTCAGAGACTGGTCTACCCCGCACAAGCTCCGCGAAATAATACAGTAAATGACCGCCATCAAGTACCGGAATTGGCATAATATTAATTATGCCCAGACTAATGCTGATATAGGCTAGAAAATTCAGGAATGTTTCTGCGCCTCTGTCCGCTGAAGCTCCCGCAACTTTGGCGATTGTAATCGGTCCGCTCAGGTTTTTAATTGAGATTAAACCCACCAACATCTTTTTTAATGAAACCAGAGTCAGCACCGTCATGTCCCAGGTCTTTTCCAGCGCCGGAACCCATGCCGCATAAATGGGATAACTGATCTCGCGCTGCATCGTATCAGGCCAAGCTACATTTTTGGCTGCCACACCCAGATAACCTATCGGCTCCCTGTCCTGAGCCATTCGCTGCCCAGGTGTTACTATTTGAGTGAATAGCCTACCTTGCCGCTCAATCTCCAGCTCGATCTCCTGCTGTGGATGCGCCCTGATAACTTGCACAAGATCTTGCCAGTCATCAATTGCAATGCCCTGGGCCGCCACTATAAGATCATCCTCAACCAACCCCGCTTGCGCCGCCGCTTCCTCCGGTATGACCGCCCCTAATCTAGCCGGAATAACCGGCCGGTAGGGTTCAATACCTAAACTGACCAGCGGATCTGGCTGCTCTTCACCCACCATCCATTCGTGCAATCTGATTGGATAGATTTTTTCAATACCACCCTCAAAGGGACGAGCGTGTATTGAAACAGATCCCGTCTCACCCATGCGGTGAAATAGCTGGATATTAATGGCCTGCCAGGTCTCTGTCTGAACGGCATCAACAGCACGAATTTCATAACCTGGCATCAATCCGACCTGATCAGCCAAAGATCCTGGTTGAACTGCACCTATTACTGGAACAACGGTCGTAACACCGCTCACAAATACCCACCAGTAGGCCAATATGGCAAACAAAAAATTAGCAGCCGGGCCAGCAATGACTACCGCTATACGTTTGCCCACACTCTGCCGGTTAAAAGCAAAATCCAGATCATCAGGCGCAACTTCACCTTCTCGCTCATCAAGCATTTTGACGTAACCACCCAGTGGAATCAGGGCGATGACATATTCAGTACCCGACGAGTCAGACCATTTAAAGAGTGGCTGACCAAAGCCTATGGAGAAACGCAGTACCTTAATACCACAGCGCCTGGCCACCCAGAAGTGTCCGAATTCATGGACACTAACCAGTACACCCAGCGTGACGATAGTCGCCAGAATCGTTTGAATCATCTCCATCTCCTTAGCTCATCGCCTCCGTCTGTAACGTCCGAGTAACGACCGAGTCAACTCCCTGGCACACGAATCAGCCTCAAGAATGGTTTCAATGCTGCCTGCCGACTGGTACTGACTTATGTCCATGACCTCCCCAACCAGCGCTGCGATGGCGGTAAAGGAGATCTGCTCCCGCAAAAATGCCTCAACCGCCACCTCATTAGAAGCATTCAATACCACTGCAGCGGTCCCCTTTTGTTTCGCAGCCTCTATAGAAAATTTGATACAGGGAAACCTGGATATGTCTAGCGGTTCAAAATTCATCTGAATCAACTGGGTGAAATCCATCGGCTGCACCCCAGAACTAATACGCTGCGGCCAACCCAGGCCATATGCGATAGGGGTACGCATATCAGGATTACCCATCTGCGCGAGGACGGAACCATCAATATATTCAACCATCGAGTGAATCAGACTTTGCCGATGAATTACAATTTCAATATCCTGATCAGTCAGATCAAACAGCCAACAAGCCTCGATAAACTCCAGACCTTTATTCATCATGGTCGCCGAATCAACTGATATTTTACGACCCATTGACCAGTTGGGGTGGGCGCAGGCCTGATCTGGCGTCACGTCACGCAGAGCCTGCAGGGGCAGATCACGAAAGGGGCCACCCGACCCAGTCAAAAGAATGCGTTTGACGCCAGAAGCCTTCAGGGAGGCATTAGTTTGTGCCGGCAGGCATTGCCAGATCGCATTGTGCTCGCTATCAATAGGCAGAATATCAGCACCTGACCGCCTGGCGGCTTGCATAAATAGTTCACCCGACATCACCAGCGCTTCTTTATTGGCCAACAGCACTTTTTTCCCGGCTTTAACTGCAGCCATAGTAGGTAGCAAGCCCGCCCCACCAACAATCGCCGCCATCACCTGATCCACTTCTGGATGCGCAGCCACCATGCTAAGCGCTTCAGCACCAGAAAGTATTTCAGTATCCGAGTTAAACTCGGCAACCAACCGGCGCAACTGCGCGGCCGCGGTTTCATCACGCATCACCGCATAACGTGGTTTGGTTACTCTGATTTGGTCTGCCATCTGGACAGCACTGCTATTTGCAGTCAATGCAAATACTGCAAAACGTTCGGGGTGTTGTCTAATTACATCGAGAGTATTCTGACCAATAGACCCTGTCGATCCCAGAACGGTAATCTGCTGAATAGGCGCGCCCATAGATCAGGCAGCAAACCAGAGAGCAAATAGAGGAACAACCGCTACCAGGCTGTCGATACGATCCATAATACCCCCATGACCCGGCAATAAATGACCGCTATCCTTTAAACCTTGCTGTCGTTTGACCATACTCTCCGTTAGATCGCCTAATACAGATATCGCTGCAGTGATGAACACCAAAAAAACAAAACTGATCCAGTGCGCCAGCGTATGTTCAGGCACAAGATCAAATAACTGGGCGTAGAGTGTGGCCGCTAATATTGCCAAAATCAAACCACCAAACACACCCTCCCAGGATTTTCCAGGGCTCACAGCGGGTGAAAGCTTATGTTTACCCAGTGCCCGACCACTAAAATAGGCACCAATATCAGCACTCCAAATAATCACCAGGAGCAAAATAACCAAGACACCACTGTTATCGCGACCCTTCAGCCAGACCAGGCCAACCCAGGCGGGTACCAGAATCAGCAATCCCATCAGCGCCCGTTGCCAGCTTTTACTCCATAGACGGCTAGTTCCAGGAAATGAAATCACCATCGCCAGGGCAAACAACCAGAACAGCGAACCCAGATAGAGGACTCCTTGCTGCAGGTTAGATCCAAACAGATATAACAAGAAACAACAACCTGCAAGAAATATCACAAAGAACTGTGCAGCAACACCCTGTAAGCCCGACATTTTCGCCCATTCCCAGGCACCCATTGCCACGACTAATAGCACAAAGAGCGCAAAGAGCGCAGTGGGAAGCAAGACTATACCAGCGATCACCAAAGGTGCCAGAATAGCTGCTGTGATTACCCGCTGTTTAAGCACCCGATTGCTCTTTTTTGCTGGCCCCGCCAAAACGGCGTTCCCGGCTGGAGAAATCCCTCAGTGCTTTGAGAAAAGCTTCCTGATCAAAGTCAGGCCAGTAGGTATCAGTAAAATAGAGTTCGGTATAGGCCAGTTGCCACAACAGAAAGTTACTGATTCGCCGCTCTCCCCCGGTCCGGATACACAGATCAGGCGGTGGCAGGTCACCGATACTGATTGCCGATTGAAAGGTGTCAGGCCTAATATCATCCACTGCCAACTGACCTTCCAGCACCTGCGTTGTTAATTGCCTGGCAGCCTGACATATATCCCAATGTCCACCATAATCCGCAGCAATTACAACGGTGCACCGATCATTATTGGCGGTAAGAGCCTCTGCGTCAGCCATACCCACCTGGATCGCATCACTGAATCGAGATCTGTTGCCTATGATTCTTAACCGAATATTATTTTCATTGAGTTTTTTGACTTCCCGCCTGAGAGCCCCAAGAAATAGCTTCATTAGAGCGCTGACCTCAGCAGGGGGACGTTGCCAGTTTTCACTACTGAAGGCAAAGAGTGTCAGCACCTCTATTCCAAGCTCAGCGGAAACCCGTATTACCTCTCGCAAGGCATTCAGCCCCGCCTTGTGACCACCAGCACCCAGCAGCTTTCTCTGGCGTGCCCAACGGTTGTTACCATCCATAATAATAGCAACATGGCGAGGCAGGCAGTCCGGCAGAGAATCTATGATAGCTCCTTGCTTAGGCGGTATTTTTCCTTGCACACCTTCTCCAGGAATTTTACAAAGGCTAGCTACAGTTCAATAAAGAAAGTAGCCAATGGTATTCACTCCAGGCCAGAACCTGGCGGTCTACTCCAAAAAATCAAATTTCCGACAGATCTACTTCTTTCGCTTTAAGTACCACATCCACTTCCGCGATATGCTTGTCTGTCAGTTTCTGAATTTCATCTGCACCGCGCCTTTCATCATCCTCACTAATATCTTTGTCTTTCAACAACTCTTTTAAATGATTATTGGCATCACGGCGCACATTACGTATGGAGACACGAGCCTGCTCGGCTTCATTTCGAGCCTTGCGTATAAACTCTTTGCGGGTTTCTTCGGTCAGTGCTGGCATGGGTACCCTGATAATTTCGCCTGAGGTCACAGGGTTAAGTCCCAAATCCGATTTCATAATTGCTTTTTCAATCTCCGGAATCATCGGTTTCTCCCAGGGAATAAGACTCAGGGTCCGACCATCCTCAACATTGATATTGGCAACCTGACTTAGCGGCACATTACTGCCATAGTAGGACACCATGACGTTATCTAAAATACTGGGATGCGCTCTACCGGTACGAATTTTATTAAACGCACTTGTCAGAGCAGTTAATGCCTTTTGCATCCTGCTTTGTGAATCCTGTTTGATTTCATTTATCATGTTAGGTCTCTATATGGGATGGTTCGATCAGGGTCCCTTCACTGCCTTCCACTATAGCCCTAGCCAAAGATCCAGGCTGTGTCATATTGAATACGCATAATGGCATATCATGGTCTCGTGCCAAACAGATAGCGGTCAGATCCATAACAGCAAGCTGTTTTTCCAGCACATCATCGTAACTTAATGTGTCATAACGGGTTGCATCAGGGTTTTTCATCGGGTCATCACTGTATACGCCATCAACTTTAGTGGCCTTTAACACCACATCGGCATCAATCTCGATCCCCCTCAGGCAGGCAGCTGAATCAGTGGTGAAAAATGGGTTACCGGTGCCTGCTGAAAATATAACCACATCTCCAGAATTCAGGTAACGAATCGCTTTACGGCGATCATAGTGCTCAACCACACCACTCATGGGAATGGCCGACATAACTCGAGTTGCAATATTTGATCGTTCCAATGCATCACGCATGGCCAGGGCATTCATTACCGTCGCCAGCATTCCCATATGATCGCCGGTCACCCTATCCATACCAGCTTCATTCAAGACCGAGCCACGAAACAGATTGCCACCACCAATAACCAGTCCAACCTGGATACCAATACCAACCAATTGCCCGATTTCCAGAGCCATTCTGTTGAGCACTTTTGGATCAATCCCAAAAGTTTCCTCGCCTGTCAGTGCTTCACCACTCAACTTAAGCAGCACCCGGTGGTATTTCATCTGTTTTTCTGTTTTAGGCATATTGCATCCAGCTTTGATTCAGGAAAGGCTGACAAAAGACAGCCTTTCCGATTGACTACCTGTTGTCAGTTATTTAATCCCAGCTTGAGCCGCCACTTCAGCTGCAAAGTCCACTTCTTCCTTTTCGATACCTTCACCCACTTCGTAGCGCACAAAAGAGAGGATTTCGGCACCCGCTTTCTTTGCCAAAGCACCGACCTTGATATCGGGATCTTTGACGAAAGCTTGCTCCACTAAGCTAACCTCTGCCATATATTTACGAATCCGACCTTCAATCATCTTTTCAACAATTTCAGCTGGTTTGCCACTATCCTGCGCCTGGGCAGTGTAGATTTCCCGCTCTTTGGCCAGCGCATCTGCAGGCAGCTGGTCCGGATTAACAACCAGTGGATTAAGCGCCGCAACATGCATGGCAATATCTTTCGCAAGCGCAGCATCTCCGCCCTTGAGAGTTACTAGAACCCCGATTCTGCTGTTACCGTGGACATAGGAAGAGACCACACCATTTTCAGCACTGGCCAGCACAATGCGGCGAACACTAACGTTTTCACCAATCTTCTGAACTAACGCCTGGCGTGCATTTTCTAACTCGCCTTCAAGCAGTTTTACGACATCATCTTGCTTTGCAGAAAAAGCGCCGTCAACTACCTTATCGACAAAACCTTTGAAGTTTTCATCTCGTGCTACGAAATCTGTTTCACTGTTTACTTCAACCATAACGCCGAAATCACCAGAATCGCTGATTCGTGTCGCTGCAACACCCTCAGCTGCTATTCTAGACGCTTTTTTAGCAGCTTTCATTCCGCTTGATTTGCGGAGGTCTTCAATAGCCTTATCAATATCGCCACCGCTTTCTACCAATGCTTTTTTGCAGTCCATCATGCCGAGGCCTGTGCGTTCGCGCAGTTCTTTAACCATTGCGGCCGTTATTGCTGCCATCTTTATTACCTCTGATTATTAATCATTTTGATAACCTACATAAAAAAGGGGCATTGCCCCTTTTTTATTCATACTGACAAACCGGATTAATTCGCAGTTTCTGCCTCTTGGGCACCACCAGCGTCATCTGTGGCTGAAATTTCGACAAATTCATCTGTTCCTGTCAGGTTGACACCCAGCCCATCCAGAATAGTATCTGCAACAGACTGCACATAAACCTGAATAGAGCGAATCGCATCGTCATTACCAGGAATCACATAATCAATTCCATCAGGATTACTATTAGTATCAACCACACCAATCACAGGGATTCCCAATTTATTAGCTTCATTGATGGCGATTCTTTCATGATCAACATCCACAACGAACAGGGCATCAGGAAGCCCTCCCATATCCTTAATGCCGCCGATACTGCGTTGTAACTTTTCCCTTTCCCGGGTGAGCAGCAGGGCTTCTTTTTTTGTAATTTTATCAAAGGTACCGTCAGCCATTTGAGCTTCAATGTCGCGAAAGCGCTTGATAGACTGGCGGATCGTCTTGTAATTGGTCAACATGCCGCCCAACCAACGATGATTGACGTAGGGCATGCCTGCACGTGTTGCCTGCTCTTCAATGATTTTACTGGCAGCACGTTTAGTGCCCACAAACAGGATCTTATTCTTGTTTGTAGCCAGCTTTTGTACCAGCTCTAGCGCTTCATTCAACGCAGGCACGGTATACTCAAGGTTGATAATATGTATTTTATTACGTGCGCCAAAAATATAGGGCGCCATTTTCGGGTTCCAATAGCGGGTCTGGTGACCGAAATGTGCTCCTGCTTGCAGCAGCTCTTTCATACTAACTCTAGACATTTAAATTCTCTCTTATATTGGGTTAAACTTCCATATACTCCACGACTCCAACCAATCTGAATACTTCAGATCAGCACCCGGAATCATGTGTCGGTATATGTGTGAATTTTATAAATACAGACCTCCTTTGGAGAACCTGCAGCGACCTGTTTCCTAACAATTACGGGGCAACCGGAAGCGGTGCGTTTTATAACACAATCACACCACAAGTTAAAGTACAATCCATCAAACCGGTAAGCCATAACTTGCACCATTAGCAGAATGGCGTCTGGACAGGTCGGCTCAATACTCACTGGGCACCGCACCCCCTGAGTTAATTGTTCCATATCGGCCTGTTTATCATCATCAAAAACGGTTACAATGCGCCGTTTTTACAAGCTCCCACCCACTGTACAATCCGGCCAGCGAAGCTCATGACCATATCGATCAAAACTCCCGACGAAATCAAAAAAATGCGGGCCGTCTGCCGCCTGGCATCTGAAGTATTGGAGATGATAGGCGACCATGTAAAACCGGGGGTATCTACCGGAGAGCTGGACCGTATCTGCCATAACTATATCGTCAACGTACAGAAAGCTATTCCTGCACCACTTAACTACAAAGGTTTTCCGAAATCGATATGCACCTCCGTCAATCAGGTCGTATGTCACGGTATACCCAGTGATACAAAACTGCTAAAAGGTGGTGATATCATAAATATTGATATCACTGTCATCAAAGACGGCTACCATGGTGACACCAGCAAAATGTTCCTGATCGGGAAAAAATCACCTCATGCACAACGTTTGATCGATATTGCCCAGCAGTGTCTATATAGAGGTATCCAGGAGGTTAAACCCGGCGCATCTCTGGGAACCATAGGACATGCTATCCAGAATCTTGCTGAAGCCAACCACTATTCGGTAGTCCGCGAATATTGCGGGCACGGCATTGGCCGGGTATTCCATGAAGAGCCCCAGGTATTGCACTATGGCAAACCCAAGACTGGCGCCAAACTAAGAGCGGGCATGACCTTCACCATAGAACCGATGATCAATGCCGGTAGGCGTGGGGTAAAACTCTCTAAAAAAGATGGCTGGACCGTTGAAACATCAGATAAACGACTCTCAGCACAGTGGGAACATACCCTTTTGGTTACAGAATCAGGCTATGAAGTACTGACACTCAGAGCAGAAGAGGATTTTCAATAGCACCCTATGACCAGGATCATTGATTATAAAACGATACAGAACGAGATCTTCTGCCCACAAACCTTTACAGAGGCGCTGAACTGTGGAAAACCCATCATTGGGATATACAAGGATGTACTGAAAAAAGCACAGCAGCGTCTTGATGAGCACTTCAAGCAGGGCACCAACACCCGATTACTGATCTTTGCCCGTGCCTGGTTAATCGACCAGGTACTGCTCCACGCCTGGAACAGCCTTGACTGGAAAGACGATGATATCGCTTTAATCGCTGTAGGCGGCTACGGAAGAGGAGAGTTACACCCCCACTCAGACATAGACCTACTCATTCTCTACAAAAGATCAGTTAAAAAACACCGGGGCAATATTGAACAATTTCTTACCTTTCTCTGGGATATCGGCCTGAAGGTCGGACACAGCACACGCTCTATTCGACAGTGCCGAGACGAGGCTAAAAAAGATATTACAGTGACCACCAGCCTGATTGAATCACGCACCCTGGTGGGAAACAGCGAACTGCTAACCAATCTCCACAAACGGGTTAGCCCCAAAAAAATATGGTCAGCAAGTACTTTTTTTGAGGCTAAACGGCACGAACAACAAACACGCCACCAGAAATACAACGACACTGAATATAATTTGGAACCCAACGTTAAGGAGTCTCCGGGTGGGCTCAGAGACCTGCAGATGATCAACTGGGTTGCCAAAAGACATTTTGGCAGTGACAAACTTTATGATCTAGTACTTAACAATTTCCTGAACGAAGCTGAATTTGAACTTCTAACCAAAGCACAGGACTACCTGTGGAAAGTACGTTATGGCCTGCACATGCTGGCTGGCCGACCGGAAGACAGGCTGCTATTTGACTATCAAAGTCAGCTTGCAAAACTATTTGGCTATAAGGATGATGATGAATCACTCGGCATCGAAAAACTGACGCAGGAATTTTACCGCTTCGCACTACGCGTCATGCAGCTTAACGACATGCTTTTGCAGCATTTTGATGAAGCGATCATTCACGCCCAAAACAAACCTACACAGCGCGCCCTCAACGCCCGGTTTAAAATCACCAATAGTTACATTGAAGTTGTGGACGACCAGGTTTTCCAGAGAACACCCTCCGCATTAATGGAGATTTTTCTGCTGATGGCCCAAAACCCTGAAATAGAGGGTGTACGCGCCTCCACCATCCGCCTGATCCGTGACAACCGCCACCTGATTGACGACAATTTCCGTAAAGATGACCGTAATATCTTCCTTTTCACAGAGCTACTTCGCTCCCCGCAAGGGTTGATACCACAACTACAACGTATGAGGCGCTATGCTATTTTGGGACGCTACCTTCCTGAATTTGGAAGGATCGTCGGCAAAATGCAATATGACCTGTTTCACATCTATACGGTAGATGCGCATACTCTGCTGCTACTGGAGTACATCCGCCGAGTTTCACTACCGGAAGAGAGCGCACGTTTTCCGCTGGCATCCAAGATTATGCAGCAAATTCCAAAACTGGAACTTTTGTATATCTCAGCCCTTTACCATGATATTGCCAAAGGGCGTGGCGGCGACCATTCAACACTGGGAGCAGTGGACGCCAGAGCATTTTGCGAACGTCACAAACTTGAGGAGGAGGATACGAATCTGGTCGTGTGGCTGGTGGAAAATCACCTGGAGATGTCGATGATAGCCCAGCGCAAGGATATCTCCGATATTAATGTAGTGCAGCAGTTTGCGCGCAAAGTGAACGACCAGACCCATCTGGATTATCTGTTTCTCCTTACCGTTGCAGATATTAACGCCACCAACCCCTCGCTGTGGAACAGTTGGCGCTCATCACTATTGAGACAACTGTATCTGGAAACCAAGCGCGCCCTTAGTCGTGGCCTGGAAAACCCCATGGATCAAAAAAACGAGATAAGCCGCAAACAGTCGGAAGCTTTGACCATGCTCCCCTTCAACCCGGCAGTTGTATATAACATATGGGGTCTACTTAGGGATGATTATTTTATCCAGCACTCCGCTGAGGATATCTCCCTGCATACTCAATCAATTATCGAACATGCAAAACCAGCAAACCCTTTGATCAGGATACAGCAGGACAGTGGCACTAAACTGGAGGGGGGCACCAAAATATTCATCTATTCACAAACGGGGAGCCAGCTCTTCTCCGCTACCGTATCCGCACTGGAGCAGCTGGGATTAAATATTGTTGACGCCCACATCAACACCTCGCAACGGGGATTCAATATCAACACTTATGTGGTACTGGAGGAGAACGGCCAACCTATTGGCAATAATCCACAACGCACCCAAAAAATTAGAACCGTTCTGGAGAAGGAACTCAAGACACCAGGTGAAAGCTCAACACTCATAAGGCGCCATACCACAAGGCGTCTTCAGCATTTCACCACCCCGACCGAAGTCAATATTTACGAGGATGATAACCAACCCTATACAGTCGTTGAAGTTGTTACGCCCGACAGACCCGGTCTACTGGCACGTATCGGCAAGATCTTCATGAATCATGACCTGATATTACAAAAAGCCAAGATCGCCACCCTGGGTGAGCGAGTGGAAGACCTGTTTTTTGTCAGCAACAGAGAGTTAAAACCCATCGGTGACAAAAAGCTTTCTGCCCTGCTCATCGAGGAAATTTGCACCGATCTTGATCAGTGGGCAAAGCCCAAAAACCACCAAAAAAAGCGGATTGCAACAGGCCCATAGCGTAAAGCCAGGCATCAAGGTTATACTGGAAAATCCAAGGCAGGTCGGATGCTTCCTGTTGAAAAATAACCAAGATCCGGTGACTGCTAGCAACCTCCGGAATCCACCAACAAATTTTATTGTAGACTGACAGGAAAATTGTATGACTAATACTTCTTTCTGGGCATTTGGCCTGGGCATCGGCACTCAGGATAATAAGGGCAACTGGCTGGAGCTGTTCTATACCGCGCCCCTATTGAACCCAGACCCAATAATCACCGATACAGTACTGCAAACTCTGGGGGCTGAAGGAGGCGGGGAAGATAACCCCCTGAATACAGAGCAACTACAAACTCTAGCAAACGCTTTTGAAACTGTCGGCGCCAATACACAGGCACAGCTGGCCAATACACTCGTACAAAGCAAAGCACCGGTCACGGTTTGTCTGGTTAAAGATGACGTTGCACCAACAAGTGTCCCGCAGGTATACCTCAAGCTGCATCTACTCTCCCACCGGCTGCTAGCTCCACATGAGGCTGACCTTACCGGCATGTTTGGGCTTCTGCCCAACGTAGCCTGGACCAGTGACGGTGCCATCGCCCTTGAAGAACTGGCACAACGACAGCTGCAGGCGCGTGTAGAGGGTCGATTGCTTGAAGTCATGTCCGTCGACAAATTCCCAAAAATGACCAATTACGTTGTACCCAGCGGGGTTAGAATTGCCGATACTGACAGAGTCCGCCTGGGTGCCTATCTTGGCGAGGGCACCACGGTCATGCATGAAGGATTTGTCAATTTTAACGCCGGAACCCTCGGCACTAGCATGGTTGAAGGGCGTATTTCGGCCGGTGTAGTGGTCGGTAATGGTAGCGACCTGGGTGGCGGATGCAGCACCATGGGCACCCTCTCTGGCGGTGGCAATATGGTTATTTCTGTAGGCGAAGAGTGTCTGATAGGTGCCAACGCAGGGCTAGGACTTCCCCTTGGGGATCGCTGCACAATCGAAGCCGGGCTATATATTACATCCGGCTCCAAGGTAACCGTACTGGATAAAAATAACGAAGCTGTTGAAACGATTAAGGCACGCGAACTGGCAGGAAAAACCGACCTATTATTCCGTCGAAACTCTGAAAGTGGCCGCATCGAATGTAAGACTAACCAAACCGCTATTGCACTGAACGAAGAGTTACATGCAAACAACTAATGCCTCAAACACTCAACCAGACTTTCCCTGAGCAGGCTACTACCGTACAGAGTGCGGTAGTCATGAGCCAATCCTATAAGTTTTGAGTATTGCGGAGCTTGATATGGAAGGAATTAAACAGATTAGAAGCTGATGTTTTTTGGAGTCAGCTAACCCGGAATTCCCCCGGAGAAAACTGGTCTGTGTGATCGGAATTGGTACAACTTGAAATAGCCTGACCTGTTGCGAACAGTAGAAGCAGGGTCGCT
>CAYYRK010000007.1:0-8833 GCA_964473915.1 uncultured Pseudomonadales bacterium | reverse complement strand
TTCTGGTAAGATTTTCGGGCTAAAAAGTTGCCAACACCCTTAAAATAACTGGCTCAGAAGAGAGTTTCAAACTAAAAATGGTGTTATGGAACCATAGTAATATAAAACCCAATAGCAGCCCTAATAATCCTGCAGCCGCCACCCAAAGCTCCGACCATTGAAGGAGCAGATCTCCCCCGATAATTGCTAAAATAAAAGTGAACAACGGCAACCCGTATATCAGCAGTGATGATTTCAGGAAAACCCCCTCTTCCAACCCAAGAACTATCTGATCACCTGGCTTCACAGACCCGCTGTAATGAATCTTGATATGTAGCGCCCTATTGCCACCAAGTTTGTGCATCAACTCCTGCCCACAACCTGATTTGGCCGAGCAGGTACCACAGGCACTACTACGCACGGTTTCAACCCAGACCTCACCGCCGTTGACAGAAACCACCCGTGCGCGTTCTTCGATCATGCTGGCCGCCTACTCTGCGGTAAATTCAACCGGGGTTACCGAAGCCGCTACCCTCTGCGCCGTATGCAGTGGAATCTCACCAACCACTGTCACAAAATATAAACTACGACCCGATGTAATTTTTTTTGCGACAGCAACAGTAGCTCCAGACTGTGAAGTCAACTCCTTGCGATTGCCATTCTGTACTTTTTCAATAAATACCGAGAAGGCGGTCATCCCATCACTAAAGGTCAGAGTATCGGCACTCAACTCACCATCATAATTACGCTTTATACCCTGCACTCTCATACTGAATCCGGACGGTTTCCAGGCAAGCTTCCAACTTGGAGCCTTTTGCTCTATAAGCTGTTCTGTAGAGGCCAGCAGGGGGTAGTGAACCAATGTTTCTCCGACAATGCCAACCTCGAGCTCACTGTCTGGTATGTCAGTTGCCAGATCAAGCTGGGTAAATTGAAAGCGCTCCAGTACCCGACCACGGTGCACCAGTATTGATTTGAGCAACAAACCTGTTTTCCGATCCAGCCATACTTTATAGCCATACCTGTATTCATCTTTTGGGTTAATAGTCAGACTAACCGATTCATATCCAGCGATCAGCTCATTACCCACGACCTGAACATGGTAAATACCTGCCAACTGACTCATATCCCTGATAAAAGATTTTGCAAAAGGCCCTGCGGGAATAAGATGATTAATATCACCATTCCAGTCGGCCGGATGTACGCAAGTTACATTTTCTCCACTGCGAATAATCTCGTGCCGCTGCCCATCCAGCCGAACGATACGCTCCTTTTCGATACCATTATCCACCCGATGGATAATGCGCAGTGAATCCATGGAATCACCATGGGTGTAGACAAACACACCGTCATAATTAAGCTTGCTGAACGCACTGGACATACGGTCGAACCAGTTAATCGCCTGGCTTTTATTATGGGTTACTTCCGCACAAACCGCCCCTGAAAAAACCAGGACAAATAGGTAACAAGCTACCTGAAAAATTCTACGACCCACGCCCCATACCGGCTGAAACATCAACGCTGCTGCCGTATTGTCTCTTGACTGACCAGTTGTGCTGAGGGCATAAGGCCCCGACTGCGAGACATATTGGCCTGCTGGGTGTGTGCATTAATCAACTCCAGAAGCCTTTTTTGATCAGTTGAAAGTGCCTGATCACCTACTCTCATTAGATCATCTGGATCAACCACACTTCCTGCTAACATAGTGCCTGGGGTGCTGTTTTGCTGTTGCGCCACTGCAGGGGAACCGGCATCGGTATTTTGTTGGTTAATCTGCAATGTGCCAAAAACCACCAAAAATGCGACCGAGGCCGCGACTGCAACACTGGTGCCCACCCGCAATATCCTGGGCCAAGGGGACTGTAAAATTTCTGTTGTTTGAAACTCGACGGATTCATTAGCGATAGCCTGTGCTATACCCTTGCTAACATCCATACTATGAGCGTCACCAAGTTGGCCTTTGATTGCCAGGCTCACAACTTGATATCTTTTCCAGGTGTCTCTCAACTCATCATCTTTTTGAATTGCAGAAAGTATACGACGCGCCTCCAACTCACTTGCTTCATCATCCATAAGCGCCGATATTGATTCACGCAAACCCTCTGTCATTACCATTCACCCCTACTGTAATACGGCCATCTGCTGCCTGGCGATTTTTATTTATTAAACCAGCATGTTACTAATTCGACCATCAATTGCCTCCCTGGCTCTGAAAATCCGTGACCGGACGGTACCTACGGGACACTGCATAACCTCTGCAATTTGCTCATAACTCATACCGTCAAACTCTCTGAGCATAACCGCCGTTCTTAAATCCTCCGGCAGTTGTTCAATTGCCCCATATACCTCCTTTTCCAACTCATCCTTAAACAGCTCCTGTTCAGGGGAAGCTCCCCCTCGCAATTTGCCTGACCCTTCAAAATATTCAGCGTCCCCTATTTCCACATCCGTATCAGGAGGGCGTCGGCTCCGGGACACCAGGTAATTTTTAGCCGTATTGATCGCAATTCGGTATAACCAGGTGTAAAAAGCACTGTCGCCACGAAATCGCCCGATCGCCCGGTAAGCCTTAATAAAAGCTTCCTGAGCCACATCTTGCACTTCCGAGCTGTCATGAACATAGCGGCTTATCAAGCCAAAAATCTTGTGCTGATATTTCAACACCAGCAGGTCAAAAGCGTGCTTATCCCCTTTCTGGACACGCTTTACCAACTGCTGATCAGTCACCTGCTCTGTCACCGTTAATTACTCCAAACTTGCACGTCGTAACCCGTACTATTCAGAGCCATGAGACCGAGCATTTCAAATCCCATAAGTAGACCATCAATGTTTTCATAAGTTCTCACTTAATCAGGAATTTACGCAAACTAGCACACAGATAAGATTAACTATCATTTGGCACCTAAAACGTCCGGTTTTTCTGGACGTCAATAGTCACCCCGCCCTCTGGCTAAAGCCAGTGTGCCTTAGTTGTAAAATAACATCAACGACAGAACAATATTGTCCTGGGCACTTTTAAAAATGACACAACGACAATCACCATAACGATATTGATTTCACCAGGGCCTGTTAGCACTATCTGGATCATAGCCTACTATGCAGGCCACTAATAATCATAAAAACTGCGACCGATCAATACATTGCCGTAATAGAGAAATCTGCGGTGCATTTGATTCCAATATTGAGTACACTTCTCGAATCGTTTATTCAACAGTTCAAAATCAACCCAGTCACATCGACTCGTCTAAAACCACCATCAAAAAAAGTTTTCTGCATGTCTAACGGCTATCAACATGATGTATTAATCATAGGCAGTGGAGCTGCTGGCCTGACCCTAGCCCTGCAGCTGGCTGGCCAGCTCAAGGTTGCCATATTGAGCAAAGACGCGGCATCGGAAGGTGCCACCTACTACGCCCAGGGAGGTGTTGCTGCAGTACTGGACAGCAACGACAAGATTGAATCGCATGTTGCCGACACTTTAGATGCTGGTGCGGGGCTTTGCAGCGAAGAGGCTGTTCGTTTTATTATTGAACGAAGCAAGAGCAGCATTGAGTGGCTGATCTCTCAGGGAGTTTCCTTTACAGCACGCCCCCCTCACGAAGCCGGTCATGACTACCACTTAACTAAAGAGGGGGGGCACAGTCACCGCCGAATCATTCATGCCGCCGATGCTACCGGCAGGGCAATCTCTGATACGCTACTTGCCAGAGTTCACCAGCATTCGAATATCAATATTTACGAGCATAGAGTGGCCATTGACCTTGTCACCCGAGAAAAATTTGCTCTGCCAGGCAGAGGGTGCATCGGTGCCTATGTACTGAATAAACTTGAAGACAGAGTAGAAACATTTCGCGCCCCATTTGTGGCATTGGCTACGGGCGGGGCAAGCAAAGCATATCTCTACACCAGCAACCCTGACAGCTCCAGCGGCGATGGGGTGGCAATGGCCTGGCGCGCTGGTTGCCGAGTTGCCAACATGGAGTTCAACCAGTTTCACCCCACCTGCCTTTATCACCCACAGGCTAAATCTTTTCTGCTCAGCGAAGCATTACGAGGCGAGGGGGCTAAACTGTTACTCCCGGATGGCCAGCGTTTTATGGACCGCTACGATGTTCGTGGAGAACTGGCACCCCGAGATATTGTCGCCCGAGCTATCGATCAGGAGATGAAAAGGCTGGGCAGCGATTGCCTATATCTGGATATCAGTCATAAACCCAGAGATTTTATTATCGGGCATTTCCCGACAATCCACGAGACATGCCTGAAATTTGGTTACGATCTCACCAAAGAACCCCTGCCTATAGTACCTGCTGCACACTACACCTGTGGTGGCATAATGGTCGATCTCAATGGGCGCACAGACGTAGACAATTTGTATGCGTTTGGTGAAACGGCCTGCACCGGCTTTCACGGTGCCAACCGGTTAGCAAGCAACTCCCTACTTGAATGCCTGGTAATGGCTGGTTCGGCAGCGCAAGATATTATCTCTCAGGCAAAAAATATGCCCGACCTGCCCCAAGTCCCGGACTGGGATGAAAGCCAGGTCACAGATTCAGATGAAGACGTAATCATCTCCCATAACTGGGATGAGTTACGCCGATTTATGTGGGATTACGTGGGTATTGTCAGAACCAATAAACGATTACAACGTGCAGAACGAAGGGTCACCCTGTTACAACAAGAGATCTCGGAATACTACGGTAATTACAAAGTATCTGGTGACCTGGTTGAACTGCGCAATCTGGTGGTGGTTGCAAAGCTTATTATTTGTTCCGCGCTTGCACGCCAGGAAAGTCGAGGCCTTCATTACACCCTTGACTACCCACAAACAGCAAAAAAAGCGGTCAATACCCTTCTCAGCCCCGATAATTATAGACCGAATCGCTAACGGGAAATCGCAGCCTTACCCTTAGGCGACGCAACTGCTCGAAGGGAGCTGCATCAGAAAATAGCACCAGCCGCTTCCTGATAATTGCAACCCGAGGGCCCAATTCCACCACTATAAGCCAGGAACTGACATAATGCCGACCAGCCACATCAAGCTTTATTTCACGACCATCGGCACGGTATAACACGCAGTGCTCATCACTCATCCAGATCTGTCGCACACAGCGCTTGCCAGCTAATCTGTAATGATGCTTATAACAATAGCTAAAACTTACAGCCAGCAGCAACACAGCCAGCCCTGTGCAGAGTGGGCCGATGACCGCTGACAAGCTAAACAACACCAATAAGCACAGTAGATGCAGGGTCACCAGATATCCAAGCATCATCCGCGAAGGCTTTATTTTAATCCTGAGGGGTCTGTGCATGCTGGATAATCATATCGACCATAGGCACCAGCTGCGGATCATCAGGCTTGCCGCGCCCTAAAAACCATTGAAACAGGTCCTGATCCTCTGCAGCAAGCAGTGTTTTGTATATAGCCTGATCCTCGTTAGAAAGATCTTCATAACACTGTTCTAAAAAGGGCAGCAAGATCAGATCCAGCTCTAGCATGCCACGGCGACTGTGCCAATAAAGGCGGTTAAATTCCTGTCTATCTACCATTGAGAGAGTTTATCCATCACAAATTTGTGCGCACCATTATATATACATGCACGTGCAAGTCACTTATTCTTGATATTTCTGTACTAAGCAACCTTTGTACGAAAGATGATTTTATTTTCAAAGGCCTCACTGACGCTGAACACACATAGGTAATCATAAATCATGGACTACTCTGAATGGATCACTTTTCTTGGTAATCAAAGCTTGCTATTGGAGGAGGTGCAGGGAGAGCCGCGTCTTGGCAGAAACACCAAAGAAACCGACAACAACGCGCCATCGACAATCGTCCCGCTGGTTCATCAAGCGATACTCAGCGTCGAGGGCAAAGACAGCGAGAAGTTTCTTCAGGGCCAGTTAAGCTGCGATATCAGCACTGTCTCTGAACAGAAATCTTGTCTGGGCACCGCTTGCAGTCCACAGGGCAGAGTTTACAGTAGCTTTAGAATTATGCGCATGCCTGAAAGCGAGGCTGATGGTTTTTTATTGCGCATGAGGGCTGGTATTACCGAACAAACCCTGGAGACACTGAACAAATATATTGTTTTTTTTAAATCCGAAATCGGCAATGCAGATGATCGCTATGTAGGTATTGGATTGTTTGGGCAAAACAGCGAATCACTGCTCAGCAACCTGTTCGGTCAGGCACCAGAAAATGACAATGACATGATTTTTATTGAGGAAACAATTGTCGTTCGCATCCCCGGTTCCTGCCCAAGATTTGAGTGCTGGTCAACACCAGAAAGAGCGCAAAAAAATTGGACAAAACTGTCCGCAAATGCGGTTGTGGGGAGCAGTAATGACTGGCTTCTTGAGGATATTAAATCAGGACTAGGCGAAATAAGCGCTGCCACCACCGACCTATTTATACCCCAGATGCTCAATTTCCAGGCCGTAGGTGCCATCAGTTTTGATAAAGGCTGTTACACCGGGCAGGAGATAGTCGCACGCACCCAGTATCGCGGCAAATCGAAACGATTGATGGCAAGGCTTTTAATAACCGGAGCACCTCTCCTGGAGGCCGGAGCCCACTTAAATAACCCCCAGGATAAAAATATTGCCACTGTTGTATCCGCGGCCCCCTCCGGTAAAAATGCACAGCAAGTATTGGCCGTTATTCTTGAGAATGCTGTGGAGAATCTCCGAGAGATATCACTACAAGGAACCGGCTTCAGCGTAGAGCAACAAAGTCTTCCATACACACTGAAAGCCTGAAAAGCACGTTAGTTTATTCAAAACAGCAGCTTTTGGTAAAAACAAATCTAACCCGGATATTTCATCAATTATTAAACAAATCACTCAACATATTGGTTTCACGGGGCCTTGCTAAAGGGACGTTTCTTGCGCAAACAATAAACACACAAGATTGCACATAATTTAGAATTATCCGGACTATACTTACCCTCGTAATTCCCTAACCGTAGAATCAAAACCATGCCCGACATTATCGAGACCATAGAGCAGGATATTATCAAAGCGATTGAGGAAGACAGGGTTCAACTGCCAACCCTGCCCGAGGTTGCCCTGAAAATCAGAGAGACGGTCAACGACTCTAACTCATCAATAGCAGACCTGACCAATGTCATCAGCAATGATGCTGCCATATCCGCACGAATCATCAAGGTATGCAACAGTCCGTTACTGCGCCCACCCAACCCTGTATCCAGCCTGCAGATGGCCATTAACCGTCTGGGGATGCAATACACCGCCGACCTTGCAACTGGCCTTGCTATGTCACAAATGTTCCAGGCAACAACTGACGTAATCGACACTCGTATGCGGGACCTTTGGTCTCACAATACCATGGTCGCAGGCCTGTGCCATGCGCTTGCTGAAAACAATACCCGGTTATCTCCAGCAAAAGCGATGCTGGCAGGCCTGACACATAAAATCGGCACACTACCCATCCTGTACTATGCCGAAGATCACGACCATCTTTCTGAAGACCCCCAGACCCTGGACCTGATTATTAGCAAACTGCATCAAACACTGGGCACAAAAATCCTTGAGACATGGGATTTTGAGCCAGACATATGCAAGGTACCCAACGAATATCTGGATTTTAAGCGTGATACTGAAAAAAGCGATTTTGTCGACGTTGTTATGGTCGCAAATCTTCAAAGCCTGATGGCTCAGGATCACCCCTACAATGAGATGGACTGGTCCCAAATTCCTGCCTTCACAAAGCTCGGAATCAATCCCTACCCAGAAGAGAGCGAGGAGGACGAGGAAGACCTAACAGCCAACATGGAAGCCGCGTTTGCGCTGCTACGTTAAATAATCAAACTACAGACAGACAAGCGGCCTCAAACCCTTGAGGCCGCCCGTAAAAAAAACCACTACCTGTTTTTGAACTCTGGTTTACGCTTTTCAACAAAAGCCGCCATACCCTCCTTCTGATCCTGCGTTGAAAACAGAGCCTGAAATACCCTTCTCTCGTAACGCACCCCTTCTGACAGATGAGTATCAAACGCATTATTCACAACTTCTTTGGCCAGTTGCAGCGTAGGTTGTGAGTATGCTGCCATTTCAGTTGCGATCGAAATCGCTGTGTCCAGTAACTCTTTCGTAGGCACAACCCTTGAAACCAAACCGGAACGCTCCGCCTCTTGGGCATCCATCATCCGCCCTGTCAGGCACATATCCATCGCCTTGGATTTTCCGATAAACTTCGCCAACCGCTGCGAACCACCAGCACCTGGAATAATTCCAAGCTTGATTTCCGGCTGGCCAAACCTGGCGTTTTCTGCTGCCACAATAAAATCACACATCATGGCAATTTCACAACCACCGCCCAACGCAAAACCGGAAACAGCTGCGATAACAGGTTTTTTGCAGCGCGCAATGCTTTCCCAGTCCTTACCAATAAAATCGTTACTATAAAGACCTACGAAGGTCTGATCTTTAATTTCACTAATATCTGCGCCGGCTGCAAACGCTTTCTCTCCGCCGGTGAGTACGATAGCATTCACCTCACTATCTGCCGAAAATTCCGCCAACGCTGCAGACACCTCTTTCATAATATAGGACGAGAGTGCATTTAACTGATCAAGACGGTTCATCTTTATCAAACCAACCCTGCCATGGCGTTCCACTATTACGTTTTCATAATTCATTGTGATCTGTAATCCTCTGCAAGATATTCATAATTTCATCATGGGTACAAAACAATACCCTTTAACACCAGCATCACTTTTTACGTCAGGTGAATGCGATTGTTAACAGCCTTTTTCATAAAATTTAGATATTCCAACACATCTTGCTGCCAACACTTCGCATAACCAGTATAACGCCCTGTAAAAACGGG
>CAYYRK010000006.1:16570-33318 GCA_964473915.1 uncultured Pseudomonadales bacterium | reverse complement strand
TGCTTCTTCTGGAAACAGCCGGGCTTCCAGAGCGATATTGCCTGACCATTCACCCTTAGCAAAGGCAGGGCTTACCTGTGCCCATAGCAACAGCAGTAAAACAGTGCGCAGCAGGTTCATGCTTACTCGCCCCTCACCCCGTGTTTCTCACAGGGAGATAAAAGATCGTAAGTGACGGAGCACCAATAGCCTCATCGCATTTTCGCCAGGCTATTTTTGTTAAAATCTCGTTCTGTAAACCCATTTTTGAACTGATAATCACTGGACTGCAGTATCGTGCTTTTGCCAGTTTGGTGATTAATCATGGATAGCTTGGCCGGTCGCCAATATCGACCCAAATACTGCTTGTACTCTGAAAGGGTTAGTGTTTTCAGCAGGGAATTTTTACGGTCATAAAAATCCACTTTCCAGGTACGATACTCTTCTTGATCAATCCAGGCGATCTGTCGAGTATAACCAGATTTGAGGTCAGCCGGGTAACGCTCAATCACAAAACAGGGTTTGGCGTTCAAGTTTTCATCACGAAGGTATCGGTAGGTATATTTTTCAATTTCTTGAGAGGAGAGATCCTCGTAGGAAAACTCACTACCCATAAAGGGGCCGGATTTGTTATTGGAAGAGATTCTTTTGACTCGCTTTAGCGCGGGCAGGTAGAGCCACTGGTCATCCTTGCCCTCTTTGTGGCTATAGGTCAGCAATGCTGTCCCTTTAACATCTCTTGGCTCATCAAATACCATAATGCTTTTATCGCCATCACCCTGCACTTCAATTCTTTTTTCCCGCATTTGGCGAGTCGTTGACTCTCCGCTCTTGTTTATTAACAACATAGTTAAACTGGATGAGCTATCTTGAAACCCGGCATCCCGGTGATCGGCTTCCGTGGCGATAGCCAGCCCCGTCTTTTCAGCAGTTTCAGCAACTACCGCACTACAAAACGCGGTCATTAGCATCCCTATAGCTAGCAAAGATAGAGCTGACCTCTCTTTTAATTGATCTGGTTTGATTTTTTTAAATTTCAATCTTACATTCACCTTTTTTGTTAAATGCATCTGAGATCATGCGCTCTCTTAACGTGGCAGGCCCTATTTTTCTTCTGCCATTATTGACCCATTGTCTGGCTCTTTGTCCATCAAAATAAGTAGCGCTGGTAACATTAGAAAATCCACCACCAGAGCCAGCACAATGGTAATAGCAGTTAGCTGTGATGTGTCTGCATTAAGCCGAAAGGTCGAACAGGACAAAATACCAAAACCCACCACCAGGGCCGCTGATGTGATCACCAGGGCCAACCCCACCGAGCTGAAAGCATAGCGCACGGCCTCCTGGGCATTATAACCATTTTCTCTTCTTGCCCGGAGGTACTTGCTCAGAAAGTGTACCGAGTCATCCACCACTATGCCGAGCGTCATCGGCAGGACTATGGACACCGCCATATTAACTTCACCGACCAGAACACTCCATACACCAAAGGCCATGCCCGCTGGCAAAAGGTTAGCCACAAGGCTTAACAGACCGCACCTGAAACTGCGCAGCACAACAATCAGAATCACGGAGATAACCACAATACCGATAAGAGTCCCCCAGATCATACTGATCGTTGAACGCTTGAATATCTCTGCGAACATCAGGCTGGCACCTGAACCATAACCTGACAGTTGAGGTGCGTTATTGTGCAACCACTGGCTGGCCTCTTTGTTAAATTTCAGCACTTCGCCGCTGGTAATATCAGCCATTGTCACCACAACCCGGGTTGCTGACTTATCCAGATTAATTTCATTATTCAGATCCAGCCCGTAGGGTAGCGACAATTCATAGAGCAGCAGGTATTGAGATGCCAACTCCCGACTTTCAGGGACAGTGTACCAATCAGGATTATCACCATGCATATTCATGTTCAGTTTCTGCAGGGTATCCGAAATACTGTTCACATGAACAACATCTGGGTGCTGACGCAGCCACTGGGTAAACGCTTTCAATTGTTGTTGGAAAACCGGTTCTGCTACTACATTATCTCCCCGGCCCGCTATAGAGTATTCCACCAGGGTGATACCGGAAAGGTTCTCCATCATATAGTCAGTATCAGCCCGAAATTGCAGTTCTTCATTAAAAAATTTCACAAACTGATTATCAATTTTATTCAGCGGTATCAGCGCCAGCAACACCACACTGAGCACCAGCATAGGTAGCAGCGTCCGGTAGGGGCGACTCACTACAAAGTTGCCCAGAGCTGTCATCCATTGACTGGGCCTGCCCACCGAACCTGAGCCAGCCGAGATCGGAACAGCAGCGATATAAGCTGGCAGGAAAGTAGCCGAATACAGCAGCGCAAACATAACGCCCGCAGCGGTAATATTCCCAAAATCCCGAAAGGGCGGAACATCATTGAAGTTAAGGGTCATAAAACCCACTGCGGTGGTAACACTGGTAATAATTATCGGTGTTAAATTAATAGTCAGGCTGTTGACCAATGCTTCTATTTTTTTCTGGCCATTACGCATAAATCCAAACATGGAGATCAGGATATGGATAGAATCAGCAACTGCCAAAGTCATAATCATTGTGGGTGCAGGTGCAGAAGCCGTAGTCAGTTCCAACCCCATCCAGCCAGCAATCCCCAGCGCTGAAATAACTGAAAAGCTCACCATCAGCACAACACCCAGTACTGCCATAAATGATCTGACCAGGAACCAGATCATCAACACGATGGACAGATACATCAGCGGCACCAGGGTCGTGGCATCCTTAACGCCGCTTTCACGGAACGCCATCTCCAGCATTAATTCTCCGGACAACCGGAATTCCAGCTCAGGGTATTGTACTTTAAAACGCTCAACCAACTGCCGTGCAGCTGGTACGATTATTGATGCCACATTAGACACATCATCGGGGGGCTGAAAGGTCACGTTAACCGCCGTAACGCGAGCATCGGTCGACAGCAGCTTTTGAATCAGCCGGGGTTCGGCTTGTGCTGCTATTTTTCTGCCTTGCAACTCTTGATCCGAAAACAGTTGAGGATCTGTGATCAGATCCTCAACTATCAGATCATCATCTTCTGCGTAGGTATATTGAAAGTTGGTAACAGAATCTACCCTTGATGAGTAGGGCAGCTGCCAGCTGGCTTCAGTCAGCTCCCTTAATGCACCAAGGACTTCGCGTTGAAAAATGCCCCCAGAATGACTAACAACCAACACCAGATTATCACTTTTATTATAGGTGTGTTCCAATTGCTGATAGGCAAGCAACTGGGGATTGTCCTTGCCAAAATAAACTCTGTAGTCATCATTAAAATGAAGATGACGGACACCACTGCCCAACACCATCACCAAGACCAGTGTGGCAAATAGAATCCAGCGCCGATAGCTAATTACAAATTCGGTATATGCCACCTGGAAATGGCTCATTTGACCTAAAATCCTCAGTTTGGCAGGGTATAGTGGTTATATCTATTGCTCTACAGCACCATATTTACTCATCAGTGTATAGAGCGTGGGTCTGGCAACCCCCAGTAGCTCCGCGGCTTTGGTCACATTACCCTCGGCATATTCCAACGCACGACGAACAACATCTTGCTCTGCTGCGTCCTTAACCTGTTTAAGGTTAAAGGGCAGATCATGCAGAGTCACATCCTCCAGCTCAAGATCTTCGCAGGTCAACCGCTTATTTTCTGCCATCACCACGGCGCGATTAATTTTGTTTTCCAGCTCTCTGATATTACCCGGCCATGAATAGTGGCTGATTGCATCAAGCGCATCGCTGTCAAAACCGCTGACCGCCTTATTATGTTTTTGCATACACTTGTTGAGTATCGCACGGGCAATGACGATAGCATCACCATGACGCTCTCGCAGCGGAGGGATGTTTACCGTAATTTCACTAATTCTGTAGAAAAGATCCTCCCGGAAACGCTCCTGTGCTATCAGCTCGCTTAGATTCTGATGGGTCGCACAAACAACCCGAACATCGATAGGTATCTCTTCCCGACCGCCGATTCTCTCTATCGTTCTTTCCTGAAGAAATCGGAGCAGTTTGGCCTGTAGCGCCATGGGCAGGTCACCCACTTCATCAAGGAAAAAAGTACCGCCATTCGCGTACTCAATCTTCCCTCTGGTCTGTTTAACAGCCCCTGTAAAAGCACCTTTTTCATAACCAAACAGCTCACTTTCCAGCAAATTTTCAGGTATGGCTGCACAGTTGATAGCAACAAATGCCTGTTTCGCTCTGGGGCTGAGGTTGTGAAGCGCTTTTGCCAGTATCTCTTTGCCAGTACCGCTCTCTCCCAGCAACAGCGTAGTGATATCAGTGGGGGCTACCTTTTCCACCGTTCTGCAGATTTTCAGCATCTCTATGCTACTGGCAACAATTCCATCCAGCGGCATCGGATCAGTACTTAATGCCAATCGTAGGTTTTCAGTTTCCAGTGCATGCAGGGCAAAGGCCCTATTGATAATCAGCCCGAGAATATCGGTATCGATAGGTTTCTGGTAAAAATCATAGGCACCCAACCCTACCGCTTCAACAGCATTTTCCCGGTCATCGTTACCTGTAACCACTATAACTTTGGTGCGCGGCGCCAACATCAGGATCTCTTTAAGCGTTGCCAGACCCTCACTGGCATTGGCCGGATCAGGTGGCAAACCCAGATCCAGAGTAACCACTTTGGGTTCATGTCTGCGCAGTTCATTAATCGCCGACTCGCGATCCCCTACGATAATCACCTCGTGATCTTCAAAACACCACTTCAACTGCTTTTGCAACCCGGGATCATCCTCAACGACCAGCAATAAATTTCTATCACTCTTTTTTTTGTTTTTCAAACGCTGCCTCTCCTCATCCTTGCACAACCCCTTTAATTCTGGACTCTATCTGTAGGCACGGGAACCTGCTTACCTGATATACACTCACCCTGAACCGGTAAATCTGTTTCTCTCTGAGATAGCTCAGCTAACGGTAACTTTAGCTTAAAACAGGAGCCGCTGCCCGGCTCACTTTTAACCTCTAGCTCTCCATCATGGCTTTGAGCAAATTGTCTGGCTTCAAATACGCCAATACCCATACCGGCATTGCCCTTGGTGGTATCAAAGGGTTTGAACAGGCGCTCGCGAATAAATTTTTTATCCATGCCGCAGCCGTTATCGGTGATCGCGATTACCCCAAAGTTCTTCTCTTGAATCAGGGACAACCGAACCCAACCACTTTCTGGTGTTGCATCCTGGGCATTTTGAACCAGATGGCCCAATACTGCTACCAGTTTATCAGCGTCTACCGAGACATAAAGAGGGTCATTCGACAACGTACGTTTTTCCGGGATAGGAGAAGCATCATTTTGCTGTTTTACTACAGAATCAATTGCATCGAGCAGATCAATTTTTGTGGTACGCTCCTGCCGTATCTCACCCTTGCGCAGCTGTGCAAGCAGACGATTCATCTTGATCACTGAGTTTGACAGGGTATCAAGGGCATCATCGATAAATTCCGGGTTGTGCTTGTGCTTTTCAGCATTTTTTACCACTAGCGACAACTGTGCAACCAGGTTTTTAAGGTCATGCACCATAAATGCTGAAAGTCTGTTATAGGCTTCAAACTGCCGTGCATTAGCCAGCGCGGCGCTGGCATCGATCAACGCAAGATAATTGGCCATCTGCTGCCCCACTGTTTTGAGCAGGTCATGGTCTTCCCAGTTGATTTTCCTGGCCGCACGCGGATTTGTCAATACAGCAAAACCGTAGAGGCTATTACGCTGGATCAATGGTACAGCCAACCAGAAACCCGGTACGGATTCCACCCAACGATCCAGCGATAATCCCTCATAAAGTTCTGGTGTACACAGATATTCCGGGGCTTCCACAACCCACTGTTTTGTCTGCAGGAAAGCGATCAGCGAATCATCCGCACGCAGTTGTTCCATCCCTTCCAGGTGGGTATTACGTTCAACCAGCAATTGAAAATCTTCACCCTCTTGTCGTACCCATAGAGCCCCTGCAGGACTATCTACCATTTCGCAAAGTGCCAACAGACAGTTTTCAGCCAGCGGCCCCCCCCTGTTTTCTGCAGCCATAGCACGATTCAGTGCCAGCCACTCACGCCGATAGTCATACTTATAAGTAAAAAAATGTTGATTAAAAAACACCTTAACTATGGAACGAATCCGCCCTGAAAACAGCAACAGAAACAGAACCAGCAACCCTCCCACCACAAAAATAACCTGCCCGATCCGCCCCCATGACCCTCCAAAATCCCTGATATAATAACCAACCAGTGCCATGGCCAACAGATAGAAACCCGCAGCAAGCAGGGCTGTGGTATGAAATACCATCGTCCGGGAGATAAAAACCTCTACGGACCACTGTGGATTTCGAACTGCCGAAATTGCCAGCAGTGGGACGATAATAGCGTTAACTACGCCCCGTGCATCCCATAGATAGGGTTCAATCCGGCCAAACAGTAAAGCTTCTGCGTAAAGCATAAAATCATAAATAAACAGAGAGCCAAGCCCCAGGCACAGAAACTTCATAGCCCACCGGGCCTCAACTCTGGTATTACGGAATAGCTGCTCAACCAGGAAGAGCCCAACCACCGCCTGAATCAGGTGGCTGAGAATCCTGAAATCAATACCCGCTCTATTAAGAAAAGTGCTGACTGTCGATGAAAGCTCCGCAGCGATGGTAGCAGCGCACAAAAGCAAAAAACCGATGACAACCAGCCTTGATAAGCCTGTGTCTGTATCTGCCTGGCGTGTATAACCTAAAATCTTCCAGATAAAGGCAGACCATACTAAATTTCTAACAACCTCTAATGCCATCAAGTGCTTAAGGCTGATCAGTTCAATATTTCCGGCAAATGCTCCAACAACAGACCAGAGCAGCGAAATGACAGCCGCTGCCAACAGCAAGCCACCCTGGACCCTGCCCCGCCAATTGGTACTCAACAAAACTGTTAACAGGGTATAGAATACAGCTGAAATGATATAACTGACGAAACCCAGGCTAGCCATATTCAAGTCCGATTACATTTTTATTCAGAGAACGTTGTAGAAAGGCAGTTGAACGCTCATACCACGTCAAATACAAATTCCACCGACCCTCTACTCCGACGAACTCCCGTTCCATGTGCATTTTACCTGCCCGAAAACAGGTCATTGTCTATGCAACGATCTAGTTTAATTAATTTAATGTTAATTATAGACGAACAACCAGTGAAAATTGATACAATTCTGGCCCCACGGATTTTCCGGCGATCGCTATAGATCCAACGAGGTATCCACTAAATGATAATAATAGGGTTGAGAACAACGATATGACAGATTTTGAAGACATCCGCCCCTACTCAGATGATGAGGTAGAGGAATCTGTTCAACGATTACTCAACGACCCAGAGTTTATAGCTGCAATCTGTACATTTCGTTTCAAGCAACTGCCTCGCTGGTTCCGCCCACTGCTGACGCCCCTGGTTCGCAGCAGGCTAAAAAAGGAGATCGGCCATATTTCAAATGTTGCAAATCTGCAAGTAGTCATCTGCGACTATCTCGACCGGATCATCGAAAGCTCCACCAGTCAACTAACCTTTTCCGGTCTGGAAAATCTAAAACCTGACGAGCCCTACCTCTTTATCTCAAATCATCGTGATATCGTGATGGACCCCGCCTTTGTCAATTACGCGCTCTACCACAATGGTTTCGATACCATGCAGATCGCTATTGGGGACAACCTGCTGCAAAAGCCTTTTGTTTCGGATCTGATGCGACTCAACAAAAGCTTTATTGTTAAACGTTCAGCCAACGGTATACGAGAGAAAATGGCTGCTTACCTGAGCCTGTCACGCTATATCGAGCACTCTATCGGTGAAGGAAGTTCGATATGGATCGCCCAGCGGGAGGGCCGAGCCAAGGATGGAATCGATAGAACAGAACCAGCAATCATCAAAATGCTCTTTATGAGCCATAAAAAAAACGATGTGAAATTTTCTGACTATATTAACAAACTGAAAATCATCCCCATCGCCATATCCTACGAGTATAACCCCTGCGATTACCGTATTGCCCGAGAGCTTTACTACAAGCAGGAATCGGGTAGTTACCAGAAAAAACCTGGAGAAGATATGGACAGCATTGCCGCTGGAATTACCGGTAACAAAGGTAATGTTCACATCTCATTTGGCACACAGCTGCAGGGTGAATTTAAGGATGCGGATACCGTTGCGAGGGAGATAGATCGCCAGATTATACAGCTATACAAACTGCACTCAACTAACTACCTTGCCGCACAAATAACCGGGTTAACCAACGAACCGAACCAGCAGATAAGCAACACAGCAAAGGCTGACTTTGAAAACCGGGTCAACGGCTGCGATGAAAAATTCAGGGACCTGTTACTGCAAGCCTACACCAACCCCCTAAGATGCAAGCGCGAAGCGGGTTTTAATTAGGCTTTGGGCCATTCAAATCAAGAGTTGTGTTTGTTATCGCGGTTATCCCCGACCATCATCTGCTGCCATATCGCTGGACCGACTGCCCGTCAGGTTGACGGAAACATCTGCTCTGTGGCTATTTTGCTGTTGCGTATCGGGAGTCTGATCTGTAGATTGCGGGGCATCTACTTTGCTTTCTTGGGGTTGCTGGTTTTCTTCTGCAGCAGCTTGATTAAGGGCGTTCGTATTTAACATTACCAACAACTCGGCCTCTGAGCGCGGCAGGCCGCAACGCTCGACCAGTTCATCTACTCCCGCACCCTGAGCGACCATCCGTACAGCCTGGTCATGGGAAAGGTTTGCCGGACTCTGGCTTTCCATAGAGAGCTGTTTCCCTCTGAGCTCAGCACACTCACTATTCAAGTCCTGTAATCTCGTCACTAAACCCAGCGCACCCTCCATAATAACGCACAGCTCTTTTTCAATGGTACCCATCTGATCATCCAAACGTTTTTCAAGTCGTTTAACCTGATTTGCCAACCTCACAAAGAGCCAGAGAACCACCAGGCTAACGGCGATAACCAGTGTAAGTGCCAGCGCGCCAATAATTTGCATAACACAACTCCTAATCTTCAGTGCACCTGTGCAGGCCAGCTGCCCATAATCTGTCAAGTTTCAAACATCATTCCTCACCCTGGGTAAAAAGCACGCCTCCACCCTCGAGCTCTATCATTTTGACGTTATCCTTCTCCTTTAAAAAATTCTCGTCAGCAATCTCACCTGCAGTACCCTTTTTCAATTTCGCAGCAGACATAAAAGGCCTTCTTACATCAAGATTTCTTGATACGACCAATACTACCCGGCGATTTTGCCGCCGCCCATCTTCCGTCGCGTTAGAGGCAATAGGTTGATATTCACCGTAGCCCACCGCCGATAACTTGTCAGGATTAATCCCCTCCTCCACCAGCATTCGAACAACTGCTGCAGAACGGGAGGCTGACAGCTCCCAGTTAGAGGGATAAAGTAGCGACTTGATCGGTACTTTATCGGTAAACCCCTCCACCCTTACCGGGTTCTCATAGCCACTCATAATACCCGCCAACTGCTGTACGATGGGAACTGCACGTTTATTAAGTCGAGCCTCACCACTGTTGAACAGCAGGCTGGAATTCAGTGATATCTCTATCCAGGTTTCATTGCCTGTTATTATGATCTGCTCATCATCAATCAGAGCGCCGAAAGCTGATTCCACCTGTTCAAGCAGTTGCTCCAGGCCATTAGAGCCATTACCGGCACCTTTGTGCACAGTCTCAGGAAAATCAATCATACTGTTGCTGTCGTAAGGGGCGATTTCAATAGTTTGAGACCCCTGATTTTCCAGCATCGCCGTAGGCTGCTTACTGAAAACCCCCAATAGGCTTTCAGAGAGCACCCGATACTTTCCTTCATTAACCGAAGATATTGAATACATCACCACAAAAAAGGCAAACAACAACGTAATAAAGTCAGAATAGGATATCAGCCAGCGATGAAGATTATCATCAGAGTCCGTGGTATGTTTGCTGCGACGAGCCATGGCAGCTACTGGTTCAGGTATCCCTGAAGTTTAATCTCTATAGAGCGCGGATTTTCGCCTTCAGCAATGGCGACAATACCCTCTATCAGCATCTCTCTATAATGAAACTGTTCCTGTACCACTGACTTTAGCTTATTGGATATAGGCAGCAAAAACAGGTTTGCCAGACCAACACCATAGATGGTAGCGACAAAAGCTGTTGCTATGCCCGCGCCCAGCTGAGCAGGATCAGCAAGGTTTCTCATCACATGGATCAACCCCATCACCGCACCGATAATGCCAATAGTGGGCGCATACCCCCCCATGCATTCAAAAAAACGGGAACCCCGCAGATCGCGATCTTCCTTTACATAAAGGTCAACCTCCATAATTCTGCGAATACTTTCAGGTTCAGTTCCATCAACAAGCAGCTGCAGCCCTTTGCGGCTAAAATGTTCCTCTTCATTATCAGCGATGGTTTCCAGCCCCAAAAGCCCCTCCCTGCGGGCGGTCATGCTCCAGGAGATAACCCTGTTTACAGCCTCTTCAAAATCTTGTGCAGGCGGCACAAATACCCAGGAAAAAATGGAGAATGCACGTTTCATGTTACGCAGGGATGTTTGCAAAATAGCAGCGCCCAGGGTACCACCCACTACAATCAGCAGGGCTGGCAAGTTAAAAAGCGAACTCACCTCCCCACCCTCTATAAAGTTGCCTCCCAGCACTGCGACAAGTGCCAGTACCACACCAAAAATGCTGAGTAGATCCATATTAATACTCCCAACCCGGGAGTTGCTGTGCCATCATTTTTCCTCCTCCCGCCAGATTGATAGACGAGCCCTTAGGCGAAGTGCTGCCTGGCTATGGATCTGGCTTACCCTGGATTCGCTCACTCCCAGAACAAGGCCTATCTCTTTCAAGTTCAGCTCCTCTTTGTAATAAAGTGCCAACACCAGTTTTTCCCGCTCGGGCAGATCGCTGATAGCACCTGCCAGATTCCGGGAAAACGCCTGTTTTTGAACCTCGTCCAATGGTTCAGATATCTCTGTGTCTGCCTCACCCAGCACCCCTTCACCCTGATTTTCCAGCAGATCATCATAACTAAACAATCGGGTGCCAGCGCTGTCTCTTAAATAGGTGTAATAGTCATCCAGGGGCACACCCAGCTCTTTAGCCACTTCTGCATCGGCTGCATCACGCCCGGTTCTGCCTTCCACAGTCTTAATGGCCACAGCCACTCGACGTGCGTTACGGTGGACTGATCGCGGGGCCCAATCATCCTTGCGGATATCATCCAGCATGGCACCACGAATTCTGATGCCGGCATAGGTTTCAAAACTGGCACCCTTCGCAGAATCATATTTTTTTGCCACCTCTAATAATCCCACCATACCAGACTGGATCAGGTCATTGAGTTGGACATTGGGCGGCAGTCGCGACAACAGATGCAGGGCAATACGTTTAACCATGGGCGCATACTGCTCTACCAGAGCGGTATTATCGACACGATGGTGTCCAGCATACATAGCCACTTTGTGCAAAGACATAGCTGTCGGACCTAGCGGCCCCACACCTCGGCTAATATGCTCACTGAGCATCTCTGGGAAAAAATCATTATTGAGTCCCGATCTCGCATTGAATCAATCTTTCCACAAAAAATTCCATATGTCCCTTGGGAGACCTGGGCAACGGCCAGCTATCAACCTGCTTTGCAAGCTCTCGAAAGCCTCTCGCTGATGCAGATCCGGGGTAAGCCTGATAGACCGGATGACGAGCACGTACAGCCTTTTTGAGCATCTCATCGTAAGGAATAACACCAACCAACCTGAGCGCCACATCCAAAAATTTATCTGCCACCGATGAGAGTCGGCTAAACATCTCCTGGGCCTGCTTCTGAGACTGGACCATATTGGCCAGCACATTAAATTTAAATATACCATAATCCCGATTGAGCACTTTAATCAGCGCATAGGCATCAGTAATAGATGCTGGTTCATCGCAAACCACCACGATGGTCTCCTGAGCCGCTTGCACAAACTGAGTGACCGAATCCGAAATACCTGCGGCAGTATCGATGATTAATACATCTAGCTGATCATCAATATCGCTAAATGCCTGTATTATTGCCGAATGCTGATGCCCATTCAGAGAAACCATGGAACGCACTCCGGAGGCCGCGGGTATGATTTTCATCCCATAAGGACCCTCTACCATTACATCCAACAATGAGCATTCTCCTGCCAGGACGTCGGAGAGATTTTTTTCAGGCTCCAAACCCAGCATGACATCCACATTTGCCAACCCCAGATCAGCATCCATTAGCACCACCCGTCGTCCCATCCGGGATAGAGCCAACCCCAGGTTCACCGATACGTTGGTTTTGCCGACACCTCCCTTGCCACCGGTGACGGCGATGACTCTAACGGGATTAACTACGTTCATCTAAATTTCTGCGCTCCGTAATTGATTCTGTTTTGAGGTCCGGGTCTGCAACGCCGCACCGGAAATAAACGGCAGATCAACACAATCATGAACTCCTGTTGCGGCATACCCATCACTAACCTGGCTTGCCAACTGATCGACCAGCCGACACGGATCAGCTACTTCGATATCAGACGGGATCGATTGACCATTAGTAATATAGGCTACCGGCAGCTGTTTTTCTACTATCAGGCTTAATACTTCACCCAAACCATGCGCCTCATCCATTTTGCTTATTATACATCCGTCAAGCGTGTGCCCACCCAGTGCGTCATAGGCCCGCCTGAGCACCGTCTCTTGCGCTGTACAGGGCAATACCAACAGCCTTTTTACTCTCTTACCAGACTCAGCAAGCTCCTGTAGCGCCTCCTGTCTTTCCATATGATTTAAATCCAGCCCCGGCATATCTACCAGCACCAGTGTTTTGTGTCTTAGCGTGTGTAACACCTGTTTGAGAGAACTTTGTTCGTTAACCATACTGACCGGCACGTCAATAATCCTCCCTAGAGTACGCAACTGTTCGTGGGCTGCAATTCTGTAGCGGTCTGTTGTTACCAGCGCCAGATTATCACGACCATATTCCAGAGCGTATCTGACTGCCAACTTTGCCAAACTGGTGGTTTTACCCACGCCCGTGGTGCCCAACAGAGCAACCACCCCCCCACCAGTGATGCAGCTTTCACCCAGCACGGGTATTTTTGTCTGCAGGTACTCAAGGCTTGCTCGCCACCCCTCATCAATGGTGGGCCTGGAGCTGGCATGCTCGGCCAGCATTCGAGCCACCGCCGGACTGACGTTTAGTGCCTCAAACCGCTTTAAAATACCCGCCTTGGCAGGATTTTTAAGCGCCCAATGCTCATGGTTAACTAAATTCATCTGATCCTTGAGCAGTAAGCGCAGATTCTCGATCTCTGAGCGCATCGCTATCATCAACTCCTCATCGGTGCGATCATTAGGGTGACGCGATTGGGCATACTGATTAAGTAAAGACTCAAAGGGGGACGCATCCGCTGCCTGGTGCTGTTGTCGCGCTGTTCTGGCTGCATTGGCACCGGGTGACCCTGCCGGATCTGTAGCCACGTTTTCCAATTGGACCTCATTAAAATCGACCGCCGCCTGAACTTCAACACCTTCGGTGACACGTCGATTGGACAAAATGACCGCATCAGGACCCAGCTCCTCCCGGATAATTTTTAACGCCTGGCGCATATCTTTAGCCACATATCGTTTCACTTTCATCTTGCTACCCTCGGCATACTTATTTGTTTATCGGCCCACAGTGGCCACAATAGTGATCTGTCTGTTATCAGGTATTTCCTGGTAAGAAAGCACCTGCACATTCTGTAATCCATAGCGTACAAATCTCGCCATTAGCGGCCGGATGGGAGCCGCAACCAATAGTACAGGCGGTTTACCAAGCATCTCCTGCTTTTCTGCCGCCTGTGATAGAGACGTTTGTAATTTTTCTGCCATACCTGGCTCTAGTAATGCGGAATCCTCACCTACATCACCCAGCTGCTGTGCCTGCTGTACAGATTTCATTAACAGCTGCTCCAATGCCGGATCCAGGCTGATCACATCCAGGGTAGGTTGATCAGCAACGATCCCCTGAACAATGGCACGCGAAAGCGCAACCCGAGTATGGGCGGTAAGCATGCCAGGATCCTGAGTCTTGGGGGCCATTTCGGCAATCGCTTCGGCAATAGTTCTAACATCGCGGATCGATATCTGTTCTATCAGTAGATTTTGCAGCACCCGGAGCAGTATGCTATGCGGAACCAGCCCCGGCACCAGATCTTCCGCCAACTTTGGCGATATTTTGGCCAGCACACTGATCAGATGCTGAACCTCTTCATGACCCAGAAGTTCATGGGCATGCTTTTGCATAATATGATTCAAGTGAGTTGCCACCACGGTGCTCGCATCCACCACCGTATACCCCAGGGTCTGAGCCTGATCCTTTTGTCCAGACTCAATCCAGAGGGCTTCCAGCCCAAATGCCGGATCTTTGGTTGCAAGACCCTCAATGCTGCCAAATACCTGACCGGGATTTATCGCCATCTCTCTCTCTGGATACAGCTCCGCCTCGGCAACGATAACGCCCATCAGGCTGATACGATAAACATTAGGCTGCAGATCCAGGTTATCCCGTATATGCACTGTAGGCATCAGAAAACCGATATCCTGGGACAGTTTACGGCGCACGCCCTTGATACGATTAAGTAGCTGCCCCCCCTGCGCCTTATCGACCAGGGATATCAGCCGATAACCTACCTCCAGTCCGATCATATCCACAGGAGACACGTCCTCCCAGCTCAGATCTTTAACCTCGTCTTCCTGTACCTGCGCCGGGATAACTTCACTCGTACTTGCTGTCGCTTCAACCAACTGCTTTTTACATCGCTCCGCAATCAGATATGCGCCCCCGGCAGCGATCATTGCCAGCCCAAGAAAGGCCACATGAGGCATACCGGGTACTATACCCATCACCGCCAAAATTCCGGCGGCCACCGCCAGAGCTCTGGGGGAGGCAAACATCTGACTGGAGATCTGCTTACCCATGTCGGATTCAGTATTAACCCGAGTCACTAAAATAGCTGCTGCAGTTGATAGCAGCAGTGCGGGTATTTGTGCGACAAGCCCATCGCCAATGGTCAACAAGGAGTAGAAACGCATGGCCGTGGCAAAATCCAGATCGTGCTGTACCATACCGATACCCAGACCACCAATAATATTGATCACCAGGATCAGCATTCCTGCAACAGCATCGCCCCGAACAAATTTGCTCGCACCATCCATTGCACCGTAGAAATCCGCTTCACTGGCGACATCCTTTCGCCTCAATTTTGCCTCGTCCTGATTGATCAACCCGGCATTAAGATCGGCATCAATGGCCATCTGCTTACCCGGCATGGAGTCCAGTGTAAAACGTGCTGTCACCTCTGAAATCCGGCCGGCACCCTTGGTTACCACTACAAAGTTGATAATGATGAGTATCAGAAACACCACCAACCCCACCACATAATTACCACCAATAACCACGGAACCAAAGGCTTCAATCACCTTGCCAGCAGCATCTCCGCCTTCATGCCCGTATAATAGAACTACCCGTGTGGATGCAACATTTAACGCCAGGCGCAGCAGCGTCGCTACAAGCAGCACAGTAGGAAAAACCGCAAAGTCCAGTGGTCGCAACGAATAGACCCCTACCAACAGTACTACCAGCGCCAATGTGATATTAAAAGAGAAGAGAACATCGAGCAGAAAGGGGGGTACCGGCAGCGTCATCATGCCGATCACCACCAACAGTAATAACGGAACCAACAAGTGCCCCTGCTTGATACCCCTAAAATTTTCTAATACTACCGATTGATTCATACTGATGCTGTTCATACTCTCCGGTTTTACGGCATAATCAAACAGGTCGGGTCGGTTTCGGCCCGCTGCCGTAACAACAAAAAATTGACGCTTTTGGCTATTGCCTTGTTGTATTGCAAAAACCTTTCCAGTTTTTGTTTTTTATGGATGTTTACTGTTTTTTTCTCCAGCGAGACAGGCGCTATCTATTCAAAAGGATCAAACTTGAACCTAAAATTACCAAGAAACGAGTTGCATGTCTGGCATATAGAGTTACCCAATCAGGTACAAAACACGAAGCAACAGACCCACCTGCTCGACAGGGTTGAAAAACTCAGGCTGAATAAGTTTTCTCATCCTTTTATGCGTCAAAACTATCTGCTGATCCGTATTACCCTGCGAAACATTCTGGGAGAATATCTGAAGTCCTCTCCAGCACGGGTAAGCATCAACACTAACCCCTATAACAAGCCCCAACTTTGCCCGCTGAAGGGTCAGGCCAACCTTCAATTCAACATCTCCCATTGTGCTAACAGTGCGGTGATTGCCTTTGCGCTAGACGCATCGGTGGGTGTTGATCTGGAACTTTGCCACAAAAAACGGAATATAAAAGCGCTGTTGAGCCGTTATTTCAGCCCGCAGACTACGGAAGAAATTGATGCGCTGCCACAGGCTGAACGCCATGAGGCATTTCTGCGCGTCTGGACAAAATTTGAGGCCTACAAAAAAGCAGTGGGGACTGGGCTCAGGGGCGGAGATCAGGCCATTTATATTCCTCAACTACCCCCATCGGTTGACCAGTTTCAGCTACTTTTTCCGGACGATACCCCACGAAATCACTGGCTGGTATCCGAGGTTAACTCAGAGCCTGGCACCCTTATTTCCGTGGTTGTCGATAAGCGCCTCAAGCCAAGGGCTATCAAACACTTTTCCGTAAAAATACCGGCATAGA
>CAYYRK010000006.1:0-16470 GCA_964473915.1 uncultured Pseudomonadales bacterium | reverse complement strand
AAAACGTTGCAGCTGGAACACATAAGCCAGCACCTGCGCTACCGCAACATACAAACCGGCAGGGATTTCCTGATCAATTTCGGTACTGTAAAAAATAGCCCGAGTTAAAGGTGGCGCTGTCACAATTGGCACATCATTTTCCTGGGCAATCTCTCTAATACGCTGAGCCACCAGGTCTGCACCTTTTGCCAAAACCACGGGTGCATTCACCTCATCTGAATTGTAACGCAATGCCACCGCATAATGTTCCGGGTTGGTAATGACCACGTCAGCTTCAGGAACGGCAGACATCATTCGGCGCTGAGAGATATCATATTGCAGTTGTCTGATCTTGGCTTTGACTTCTGGTTTACCGTCGGAATTTTTCATCTCGTCTTTTATTTCCTGACGTGTCATCTTTAATTTGCGCTGATAAGAGACTATCTGAAATGGCACATCAATGATGACAATCAGAATCATCGAGGAGCTTATGGCCAGTACTGACCAACTAACAAGGTACAGAGCTGCACTCATCGCCGAAAGAGCGTCTCGTTTACCAATATCAAATAGGTCTGGGGTGATAAAATCCAATATAAATATCGCCAGAGAAACCACCAGCAAAAGCTTCCCTATCGCCTTGGCCAATTCCATCAAAGCTTGTCCGGAAAACATCCTTTTAATTCCAGCAAGAGGGCTCAACCGGCTCCATTTTGGAGCTAAAGCCTTACCACTCATCACCCAGCCCCCCAAGGCGATCGGCCCAACAACAGCTGCGATTAACAAAGTGGCAAACACCGGCATCAGTGCCATCAATCCATCAAATATTGAGCCGTTCAAGTTAGCCATCATGCTACCAGTGGCGTAGATTTCCTGGCGGGATATTTCAAAGTTATGGTGCATCATAGCCGCCAGACCTGATGCAGCTTGTTGACCAAAAAAAATAAGCGCACCAGACCCCATTAATAATATGGCCGCTGTATTTAACTCCTTGGAACGGGCGATATCACCCTTTTCCCGAGCGTCCAGCATCCGTTTCTGGGTGGGTTCTTCACTGCGTTCCTGACCACTATCACTCTCTGCCATAACTCTATCTCTTTATTGCTGGGCTCCAACGATCCTCAAGCACCAATAAGCTGACGTAGCATCAATAATGCTTCTTCAGTCAAGCCCTGGAACTGAGGTAGAAACCCTGCCAAGCTGATATAGATAATCAGCAAACCCAACAACATGGTAAAGGGGAAACCCAGTGCAAAAATGTTCATCTGGGGTGAAGCCCTGGTCATAATTCCGAAGGAGAAGTTAACGATCAGGATGGCCGTTACTGCCGGCAATGCAATGACCAGCGCGCTAGAAAACATCCAGACTCCCCAGGAGGCTAACTGCCAGAACATCCCGATATCCAGGCCGCTAGTTCCCACCGGTAACACATTGAAACTCTCTGCCAGAACTTCAAAAAGCACCAGGTGACCATTCACCGCAAAAAAAACCAGCATGACCAGCATCAGATAAAATTGACTAACCACCGCCACCGATACCCCATTGGTCGGATCTACCATCGATGCAAAGCCTAACCCCATCTGCATCGCCATCATCTGTCCAGCCAGCACAACAACATGAAACAGCAGCTGTATCACAAATGCCATCGCCACTCCGGTCAAAATCTGCTGACCAATCAGCAGCCAGGATTGCAGATCCAACCCATTAAAAGTCGGCATTTCCGGTAGCAGGGGGGCAATAATGATGGTTACCAACAGGCTCAAACCCAGGCGGATACGCGCTGGCACTAGCTGAGAACCTAAAATGGGTACCACCATAAAAAAAGCGCCCACCCGGCAAAACGGCCAAAAATAGCGGCTGATCCAGGCTGTTATCTCTGCAGCGCTCAGTTCCACCTACCTATCTCTCCTGTAGCACACGCAATGGATCACCCGATCAGGATTGGCAAATCACTGAACATACGGGTAGCAAAATCAATAAGACGGCCAAGAATCCAGGGGCCCGCTACCATGATGGTAGAAAGGGTCACTAGTAATCGTGGCAGAAAACTCAAGGTTTGTTCATTAATTTGAGTCGCGGCCTGAAAGGTACTGACCACAAGGCCCACCATAAGGCTAGGAACAACAATAACCGCCACCAAAATCACTGTCAGAAACAGGGCCTCTCCAAACAAACCTGCAACCACTTCGGGGGTCATAAATCTACTCCATTTAACCTAAACTGCTCAGTTGAGCAGGGTATAGTGTGCATCTCATATGTTGACTGAGGATGCTGGCTTTAAACGCCAAAACTCGCCGCTAGCGACCCTATAACCGTTGCCCAACCATCCACCAGTACGAACAGCATAATTTTAAAGGGTAGTGAGATGATTACCGGCGACATCATCATCATACCCATCGCCATCAGAACACTGGCTACCACCAGGTCGATGACCAGAAAGGGGATAAAGATCATGAAGCCGATCTGGAAGGCTGTTTTCAATTCGCTGGTTACAAAGGCTGGCATGAGTACAGCAAAGGGAACCTGTTCAGGGCTATCAAACGGGCCAAGCTTAGCGATACGGATAAAAAGGCCTAGATCATCTTCACGGGTTTGGGCCAGCATAAACTCTCTGAAAGGATCCGCTGCCTGTTTGACAGCCTCCAATGGAGCCATTTCAGCATTCAGATAGGGTTGCAATGCCGCCTCATTAACCCGTTCAAACACCGGAGCCATAATAAATATTGTTAAAAACAGCGTTAAACCCAGTAATATCTGATTAGAGGGTGTCTGCTGTAACCCCAGTGCCTGCCGTAAAATAGCAAATACTATAATGATGCGGGTAAAGGAGGTCATCATCATTAACATGGATGGCAGCAGAGTCAGTGCTGTCATCAGGAATAGTATCTGGATGGTTACTGTATATTCCTGAGAACCATCGGGGTTGGTTGTCAGGGTCATAGCAGGGATACCAACAGGATCCGCCGCTTGAGCGAGAGGAGCCATCAAAAACAGAATGGCAGCCGTTAACAGGTAAAAACTGGGGGTTCTAGATTCCATATGCACCAACAAAAAATTGTCACTTTTCAGTTCTATGAACTACGTGACATAAGCTGATGCAATTTTTGTGCAAATTCTGAATTATTTTTAATATTAGTCGAATCAACGACCGGTTCGTTGAAACAGTGGAGGGTGTTTATCTGATTGGCAGTCACACCCACAAGCAGCTGTTTTCCGCCCACTTCTATCAGGGTGATCCTCTCCTTGGACCCAACCGACAGTACTGTCAGAACCTTTATATGGCCTGTGTTTGAGGAGGGAACCATACCAATACGCCGTACCAGCCAGGCACAGCCAAGAATAATCAGCAATACCAACCCAAGCCCCATCATAACCGTCATGATATCGGTGACACCCACGCCAGAACGAGCCTCACCTTCAGCCGCTAACACCTCAGCTGAACCACCGGCCAGCAACAAAAACAGCATGCTAAAAGCCACTGCCAGCAGGGTACATGCTGCGCCAGTATTTTGACGTTTTTTCATAGGGGTGGCATCCAGAGCATTTATCGGGTTGAATGAATTAACGTAACTTACTGATTCGCTCCGATGGACTCACCACATCTGTCAGGCGAATCCCAAACTTACCATTGACCACTACCACTTCACCATGGGCAATGAGAGTACCATTGGCCTTCACATCCAGAGGTTCCCCTGCCAAACGATCCAACTCGACCACCGAACCCTGATTAAGCTGTAACAAGTTACGAATAGTAATATCGGTGTTGCCAACTTCCATGGAAATACTGACAGGAATATCCAGTATCACATCCAGCTCTGGCGAGAGATTGAGCGCACCGCCCTCATCCTTTAATTCATCAAAAGCTGCCCGTTGAGGCTTTTGAACCTCCGGAGCTGCCTTTTGCTGCTCCTGCCACTCTTCGGTTACTGGATCTTTCTCCACTGCCGCTTCAATCTCACCTTCCGCCATTTGGCCCTCCTTTGTTAAGTTATAGGCCCTTTGCTGGCCTGCCGATCCGCTTAATAATTTTTAATGCCAAATTTTCATTGGTTCGGCCCAACTGCGCATCAAAAACCGGTACGCCATTGGCCATTAGGGTATTAGTCTCAGGCATATTAATGGGTATAACATCACCCTCTTTGAAGCGCAAAATCTCCCGCAGGGTAATTTTGCGCTCTGTCACCACACAGTTCAAGGGTACGCTGGCATACATGATGTCCTCACGCAGAGATCTCAACCAACGCTCATCGGTATCATCTATATCAGCCTGAACCCCCGCATCCAGGGTTTCACGCACTGGTTCCAGCATGGAATAGGGGATCACAATTTCCAGTTTTCCCGTACCACCACCGATCTGTATATTAAAGGTATTGATTACCACCACTTCACTGGGATTGATCAGATGGGCCATCGATGGATTTGGCTCAAAACCACTGTACTCAAACTGCACTGCCATGACACTTTTCCAGGCTTCTTTGAGGTCAATAAACATCTGGTCAAGTACTTTACGTACAATTCTCTGTTCAGTAGCGGTAAACTCCCGCTCCTCCAGCTCTATCTCCTCTGCAGCTTCACCACCAAAAAACTTGTCCACCAAACGGATAACCAACGCTGCATCAAGCACAAAAAGTGAAGTTCCCCTCAGGGGATGAATTTTGACCATATTAAGACTGGTGGGCAGATGCAGGCTCTGCAGGTATTCTGAATACTTGGCATTTCTAATCGCTTCTGTCTCGATCTCTACTGTTTGGCGCAAAAAATTAAACATACTGGTGCGGGTATAACGGCAAAACCGCTCATTAACCATCTCCAGTGTTGGCAATTGACCCCGCACAATATGGTCCTGGTCGGTCAGATCGTAGGTATATGCCTGGTTATCTACTGGTGCCGTATTGATTTCAACCTGCCCCTCATCCACACCATTGAGGAGCACATCAATTTCATCTTTTGATAATAGTTCTTCTGTAGACATAGTCTCTGGTTGCCTGAGCTTTACTGCATTACAAAACTGGTGAATAGAAGATCTGCATCACTCGTCGAGCCGGTTTCTTTTTCAATAAAGGATCGTATCACAGTGGTCGCTTGTTCGTTTAAGTTCCGTCGCCCCTCATCCGTCTGCAACACATAAAGATCATTGTCATCAAACACAAGATTAAGACCACTTCTGATCACCGGTAAATGCTTATCAAGAATATCCAGATCCTCCTGCTTTTTAGAGCTAATTGCGACACCCACCATCAGGTGGTGCTGGCGATTACGTCCCTTAACACTGACGACAAAAGGCTTAGCAAACCGGTAATAAATTGATTGTACCCGCTCTGAAGTTTGTTTCTCTGCTTCAACGGCCTGCCCTGCATCCGTCTGAGAATCACCCATCAGAAAAAACATCACAAATGCACCAGCACCTACAACTAAAAGTGCCGAAACCGCAATGATAATAATCTTTTTTCTTGTCCCCGTGATGGGCTTTTTCTCCACCTGTGCATCTTCCGCCATAATCTTTTGCTCACCGCTCCGAGCCTGTCACTGTAGGCCCTAACCTGTCCGTTAAAAGAATCCGATAATACTCATATCCTGAACTATAGCAACTACAACCATTTCAGAAATATTGAAAGCTATACACGGGAGCTGATATTGTTTTCAGGCGAAGCAAGATGAGGTGCAAAAAGAGCATTTTCCGGAACAGACAACCGATTAAATACATTGTATACACAGCAGGTGAGCAGGATGGCTATCGTGCGAAATCTCTCATTGAATATTCAGCTTAAAGTTTCAGCTGAGCAAAGTATAGCCTAGCTCTGTACTCATGCAGCTTATCTGCTTGCTCATCTCTCATAGCGATCAATTGATAAGTTCAGGTTCACGCATAAAAATCTACCAGATTAGTAACCGCGAGTAGCTCACGCGAAGATGAACCAGCCTCAACCATCTCATCATCTTGAACCATTGCCCCACCCTCTTCGGCATCTGCCTCATGCTGCTCGGCAAATGACTGGTCAGACACATTGACATCCTCCAGGTTAACACCCGTACCTTCGAACATCTCTCGAAGACGCGGCAAGCTTGCCTCGAGTGCTTCACGAACGACCATATGCTGGCTGCTAAAATTGATGCTAGCCTGATCTTTGCTCAGGTTGATCTGTATATCAATAGGCCCAAGATCCCGTGGATTAAGTTGCAGTTGCGCGGTTTTCATACCGTTGGTCACCATCCAGGCAATACGTTTGGCTGCAACCTCGCTCCAATCTGGCGAACCTAACGGAACCTGCAGTGTAGCCACAAAAGGGGTGCCTCGCACCGCACTTAAACTCTGCGATTGTGGCGCATCCATGGCCAATTTGGCGAAACTAGCCAGCGACTGCTCAGAATTATTGTTAGCAGTTGCTTGGTCCACAGCCAGATTGGGGCCAGAAGTATTTGTGGCAAGTTCAATCTTTTGCATCAACACTTTAAGCCCATCGGCAAGAGGAATCGAACTTGACGAAACCTCCCCAGAGGTCCCACTCCTGGCCATATTCAACCCCAGATCTGGGGCGATTTCCGAGCGGGACTTGAATTGATTGGCTAGCACTGCTGGCTCCCCATCATCACTAGGCAAAAGAGGGCTCTGGGCTGAAAGCCCTTTATCGATTGCCGTTTTTCGATCTGATTTATCAAGATCAGCAATCACTGTTTGACCCGCAGCCTCAATGGCCTGGGTTTTAGCATCCGGGTTACTTTCCACGGATCTGGTAGCTGCAACTTGCTCTTCTGGCATCATTTGTGTGGCAGGAAAAAGTGCCGATGATGGCTGTTGTCCACCACTATTCTTAAGCGCAGGTTCATGTTGATTGGTGGTCGGACTTTGTTGCTGTTTAACAGCTGCCCCCACCACTTCTGGCTGCTTAGTCTGCTCCTCTGTAACTATACCCGTGGTTAGCTGTTCCGCTTTAGCCTTAGCAATAATCGGCTCTGCTCCACCTACTTTTGGCTGGATTGAGCCTGGATGATCCCTCTCAGCATGCCCTACTGTTACCTGAAGACTCTCTACCATCTCAATGGGTGTTTTTTCAGCCTCTAATTGAACCTGACCCGCCTCTATTTCAATGGATACTTCTTCAGCCTCTAACTGAACTCGGCCAGCTACGGCCCTGGTAGAAAGCTCTGCATCAGCATCAGACCCATTCGCTAGAGAACTCATCGCCTGGCGAGACTGACCGATTAATTCGCTGATTTGATCGGTGACAGAGCGGTCTTCTCCACCGGTGGCTTGACCAGCATTTTCAGGCAGATCAATAACAACCTCCTCAGAACCAGGCGGCCAGGGGGCATCAATAAAGACCTGTTGATTGGCAGACTCGCCAGAACCAATAACCACCGGGTTACCCTTGGCTGTTCCAATCAATGGGGTATCGAAAACAGCTGCCCCAATTTCACTACCCTGCGGAACAGCGCTTCGCTGCGGCAATAACTTGCCGTTTTGCTGCGTCTCACCTCCGCTCTGCGCAGCCTCCACCGATGGTGGTTGATCCAACGTCTCCGGCGGAGTTGTAACAGCTGACTCAACCTTTTCTGAATCGATAGAGTTGCCGACACCACACCCACTACAATTTTCAGAAAGCAGCTGATCAAACGAATTTTCTTTTTCAGAAGAACCAGTTAAGTCGGTTTTTTGCCCCCCGTCACCGGGCGGCCGGATAACCTGAGTATCCAGCAAATTATCTACAGGTTGTCTTGATATAATCATGCTTTTCTCCAACACTAGACGCCAGGCTGCCGTTTACAGGAAAGGGCAAGCCATCACTACATCAAGAAGTAGCAATTGACGTGCCAAAGATCGCAAATGATACTATCCGGCCAGATTAGTGATGCGCAGGTCTTGATTGCTGCGCATATTCGTCCATGGCTCGCTGCTCTTTTTTGTCCTGCTCCAGCCGCTCCTGGCTGGCGCAACGTGAAATGAGCTTACCCATATTCTGAGTAGCACCTCGCTGATGCAGCCAACTCTCTTGATGCTGTTTTGTCCTTTGCTTTACCAGAACAATCTGCTCCCGCTGCTGGCCGATGGCATGGTTGAGCCGTGCCAGAAAATGATGATAGGAGTGTAGTTTGGTAGCATAAAGGCCCGCACGCCCTGCCTGCGCTATCATCAATTCATATTCACGACTATAGCTGAGCAGCTGCTCCAATTTTTGCAGTTCCAGCTGTAGTTTGGAGTTAGACTGGGCATAGACTTTAACCGCCTGCTCCTCCTTCATTTTTTCCAACTTTAAAACCGGGCTTAACCGTTCTGATCTGTTTTTCATGATCTAATTACCTGGTTGGAAACCTGAGCAGTATTGTTCTCAACCTCCTGAGGAGGATTGATTACATTCAGAAGTTCACCAAAACTCTGCCCAATGGGTACGGGTTCATTCACGCCCTGTTGCAGGAAACGTTTCATATAGGGCATGCGATCAATGGCAAGGTCAGTTTCCGAATTGCTGCCGCGCACATAAGCGCCAACACTGATCAGATCTCTGTTTTGCTGGTAACTCGAGTAGAGCTGTTTAAAACGTCTGGCATGTTGCAACTGCTGCTCGGAAATAATTTGCGGCATCACACGACTGATCGATGCTTCGATATCAATAGCTGGGTAATGCCCCTCCTCTGCAAGCGAGCGGGAAAGGACAATATGGCCATCCAGAATAGCCCGCGCGGCGTCAGCAATGGGGTCTTGCTGGTCATCACCTTCAGTCAGCACGGTGTAAAAACCTGTGATGGAGCCCTGTCCCTGATCGGCATTACCCGCCCGCTCTACCAGCTGAGGCAGTTTGGCAAAAACAGAGGGGGGATAACCCTTGGTAACGGGTGGCTCGCCAACCGCCAATGCAAGTTCTCGCTGCGCCTGAGCATAACGAGTCAAAGAATCCATCAGCAGTAGCACATTCTTGCCCTGATCTCTGAAATACTCAGCAATACTGGTGGTTAACATGGCACAGCGTAATCGCATCAGGGGCGATTCGTCGGCTGGAGATGCCACTACAACGGAACGTGATAAACCTTCAGCACCCAGTATCTGTTCAATAAACTCCTTGACCTCACGACCCCGCTCACCCACCAAACCAACCACGGTGATGTCAGCCTCGGTGTAACGGGTCATCATCCCCAGCAGTACACTTTTCCCTACACCACTACCCGCAAAAAGCCCCAGTCTTTGACCACGACCAACGCTCAGCAGTGAATTAATGGCTCGCACACCCACATCCAGAGGCTCAGATATAGGGTGCCGACTCAGGGGGTTAATCGGCTTTCCTGACAGCTCCACCGATGCCTCGGTTGTTAAAGGCCCTTTGCCATCAATGGGTTCACCCAAGCCGTTTAAAACGCGTCCAAGCAGTCCAAAACCTACCGCTACCTGTTTGATTTTTTCCAATGAGCGTATTCGGGCTCCCGGCCTTAATCCCTCAACTCTTGAGACCGGCATCAGAAAAATTCTGTTATCTGAAAAACCGACCACCTCCGCTTCCACGGGGGGGCCATCATCGGTTTCAATCAGGCAGTGCCCGCCCATAGCCACATTACAACCCACAGCTTCAATGGTCAGGCCGACAATACGCGTCAGCCGCCCCTCAACAATCGGATTCGATCTTTCTGGCAAGCGGGTAACGTAACCCTCAATGCGTTGTACAAGATCTTCGACCACTAGCGCCCTCTCCTGCCAGGGTGCTGCTCGGGGTGAGCTTTTTTATTCCTCTCCTCCAGCCGTTCCGCCAGCATCTGCTCCGTTGTTAACTGAAACTGCTGGTCAAGCGTATAATCAATGTAGCTAAAATTAGTTTTGACGATACAACCGCCGCTGGCAAGGCTGGCATCGGCGATAATTTTCCAGTCGCTGGTTCTTTCTGTGGTGGCCCTTTTGATAAGTTCTGCATCGCGTGGGTGAACCATAATCTGTATGTTATCACTCCCTTCAGGCAGCCGGGATACCGCCTGTCCGACCAGGTCCAGTAGAATTTCAACGTCAAACTCCACTTCCATTTTAACCACCGACTTGGCAATACCGCACGCCAGATGCACCAGCGCCTGTTCCAGCTCATCACGCTGTTCGCTGAAGGGATGCATCAACTGGCTGATCATTCGATTAAGATGGGTCAGAGTTTCGTTGGTCTCTACCTGCGCCTTTTGCATACCTGCCTGATAACCCTCTTTCTGCCCCTGATCAAGCCCTTCCTGATAGGCCTTCTGACGCAGCGCCTCAATGCTGGAAGCCGTCAGGGGAGCAACACTTAACTCCTCTCCTCGACCTTTACGGCCTCGGCTCCTGCCCGAAACCACAACAATATCATCTGCAGATTCCAGCACCGGTATCTCCCAGGCCTCACAGGCTTCCACCTGATCTGCGGGTATTAGCTTTACCATATCGATTGAAGTATTCATTCTAAATTTTATTAACCCTTTGAATGGTTCTACAACTACCTAGACCAGCACATCGCCGCCACTGCCTTCACCCAGGGAGATCTCCCCAGCCTCGGACATTCTTCTGGCCACATTAAGAATGCCCTTCTGAGCCATCTCTACTTCGCTAAGACGCACGGGGCCCTTGGCCTCAAGATCATCTTTGAGCAATTCTGCTGCACGTTTTGACATATTGCCGAATATTTTCTCGCGTACCGCTTCATCAGCACCTTTAAGAGCGATAATGAGGTCATCTGAGGAGACCTCTCGCAACAATGCCTGAATACCTCGGTCGTCCACATCAACCAGATTATCAAATATAAACATATGATCCTGAATACTGTTGCTGAGTGTTTCATCCATTTCAGATAACTGTTCTAGCAAAACCGCTTCTATACTGCCATCAATCGCATTGATAATATTAGCGGCTGTTTTAACCCCCCCCAAACTCGTTGTCTGGGTGGTTTTCCCCGTAACTACCTGTTTTTCAATAATCTCATTCAGCTCTTCCAGCGCCAGGGGCTGCACAGATTCCAGGCGTGAGATCCGCACGATCAGGTCGAGACGTTTTTTCTCCTCAAAAAGAGCCAACACTGCTGCGGCCTGATCCGAATCCAGATAAGAGAGAATAATGGCTTGTACCTGGGGGTGCTCAAACCTGACTATATCAGCCACCGATATCGGCTCCATCCACTTAAGACTATCCAGCCCTGTGGTGTTACCACCCATAAGAATTCGTTCGATGACTCTGTTTGCCTTATCCTGCCCCAACGCTTTGGTCAGCAAACTGCGAATATATTTATCTGCCCCCAGTGTCAGTCCGGTTTCATTTTTCGCGTCCGACAGAAAAGCATTCATAACCTCCTTGACTCTGTCCTTATTCAGGTCGTTCAATTGGGCCATAGCCGCACTGATGCTTTGAACCTCTTTGGGTGCCATGTGGGTCAATACCTGAGCAGCATGTTGCTCACCCATACTCATCAGCAAGATGGCCGCAGCTTCAACCGTCTGATCTGAACTACTCATCTTCAGTCACCCAATTTTTGATCACCTGTGCCGCTTGCTGCGGGTCATTGGCCACAATGCCCTGCACTGCTGCCATCTCATTACCATAACCCTGCCCTGGCCCAGTCAGCAGGCCAGCAGTGGCCGCTCCAGGCACTGCTGGTCCAGGCATTGTTCCAGCCCCAGCAGGCTCATATCCTGAAGCTGGCTGCGAACCGGCAGTGGCCAGTGCCATAGACGGCTGTCTGGCCCCACTGCTTGCCAGATTTTTCATGATGGGTCGGATCACCGCAAAAACTAATGTCAGTACCATTATTCCGGCAAGTGCTTGTTTGACTATTTTCTGAAACCAATCCTGCTGCCAAATAGGTGTTTCCTCAATTTCCGGCGTCAAATACTCAACGGTTGCAAAGGGCGCATTAACCAACGTCACACTATCACCCCGGGCGGCATCATAACCCACTGCTCCTTTAACCAGGGCGGTGAGTCTGTCAAGCTCCTCTTGAGTCCAGCCCGACATTGCATTTTCCTGCCCTTCTGAGCTTGCCTCCCCCTCGGCGTTTTCAGTTTCAATTTCAGAGGAAACGGGGTCATCAATAACAACAGCAACGGACAGTCGCCGCACCTGGCCCTGCTGATGCCTGGTATAACTGATCGTTCTGTCCAGCTCATAGTTCCGAGTCGCCTGGGTGCGTGAATTACCCGATACGGCGCTGTTATTTTCTCCGGCACCCTCAGCTTTCACCTGTTCCGGAGCACTCGCTGCCCCAGGAGGTTGGTTGGACAGCGCACCAGGGATGCCGCCTATCCCACCCGTACCTGCTGATCGTTTCTCCTCCATCAGCTGTTCACTGCGCAGTATCTGCAGGTCAGGATTGTAGGACTCTTCGGTCTGCTCTATTGCAGTAAAGTTGATATCGGCCGATACCTGTGCCTGAAATCTGTCCCTGCCCATAACCGGTTCCAGAATTTTGCTGACACGCTTCATCAGCAACTCCTCCAGTTTGCGAGTGTATTCAAACTGGTGAGAGGCCATGACAGACTCTTCAGATTTATCCCTGTTGGACAGCATTCGCCCGTTCTGATCTACGATAGTAACCTCAGCGGGATCCAGTTCCGGTACGCTCGAAGCCACCAGGTTGACAATAGCTGCAGACTGATCTTCCTGTAGCCGTCGACCAGGTATTAGTTCAACGAATACTGAAGCACTCGGCTTTCGACCATCACGAACAAAAACCGAGGCTTTTGGCAGTGCCAGATGTACACGGGCGGAACGGACGCTATTTAAACTGGTGATGGTACGTGCCAGTTCACCCTCCATCCCTCGGCGATAACTAATATTTTCCATAAACTGACTGGAACCCAGAGTCTGCTCCCGGTCAAGTAACTCATAACCTATGTTACGATCGTTAGTAATACCCAGGGACGCCAGTTTCATGCGAGCATCATGTATCTTTTCCACGGGAACCAGTAATCCACCGGTACGAGGATCAATTTTATAGGGGATATCGTTGGCCTGAAGAATATCGACCGCCTGGGTTGCGTCGATGTTGGCCATGTCTGCAATAAGAGGCCGATAATCCGCCTCCTGAGACCAGAGCACCACAGCAAAACCTATTGCAATACTGGCTGCCAGGCCCACCAGCAAACCAATCTGCCTGAATATGCTGAGGCTGCTAAACCCCGTCACCATATTATTCCCTCCGGGCCCTGGTACTACTCCCTGGGGCGTTGTTGCTTCTGTCGTTGCTGGTAATGTCGCCATGATTCAATTCATTTGTCAGTCTAAGTTAGGGTAACACCGCTATTTCCGTTAATTATCCGGGCTAAACAGGCATGTTCATAATATCTTCGTAGGCTGAGACTAACCTGTTGCGTACCTGGGTCATTGCCTGAAAGGAGATGCTGGACTTTTGCATACTGATCATAACCTGAGTCAGGTCTACACTCGGATCACCCCGTTCAAAAGCCGTGGCCAAATTACTGGATTCCATCTGTTGCTCATTGACCTTATCGATAGCACTGCTCATCATTTCGCCGAAATTCGGCCCCTGAACTCCATCCAGCTTATCCAACGCAGCCGCAGGCTTGTCTATCTGGTTTTGTGCCTGAACTTGCAGTTGGCGCATCTGGGTCAACACTGCACTGATATCTGCTCTTGCCGTCATATTGAATCACCTCTTCGGATCTGATCAGACCCCTGATTTTCTCAATCTAGGAGTAGGTTGCCACATCCAGGTTATAACCAGACTCACGCATTTTGGCCAATTTGTATCTGAGTGTTCTTGCGCTAATACCCAGTTTTTCAGCGGCCCTGTTCTTGCGTCCATTTTCACCCTTAAGTGCCTCGATAATCAGTTGATACTCCCTGTGCTTCAGGTCTTCACCCAGCCCGCCAGGATCGCTAATACCCCCCTGCCCGTCGCTGGCTACTGCACTGTGGCATACCCCGGCACCCGGCATGGGTGTGAGCATAAGATCATGTAGCGTGATCTGTTCGCCCTGCTGCATAATCAGCGCTCTCTGAATAACATTATCAAGTTCACGAACATTACCAGGCCAGTCATAACCCAGCAGTTTCTCCAGCGCAAGAGGGTGCAAACTAACCTGAGTTTTTTTCATCTTTCGCACATAATGAGCAATCAGGCGTTTCGCCAGAGGTTCGATATCCGCACGTCGCTCACGCAAGGCACTCCATTGCAGGGGAAATACACTTAACCGGTAATACAGATCTTCACGGAACAAACCCTCCTGCACACAACGATGCAGATCCCTGTTAGTGGTCGCAATAACCCGCACATCCAGCGAGATCACCTTTTTTCCACCTACCCGCTCAACCTCCCTCTCCTGCAGAACCCGTAATAATTTGGCTTGCAGGCCCAGGTCCATTTCAGAGATCTCATCCAGTAATAAAGTGCCGCCATCTGCCTGTTCAAACTTTCCTGCATGACTACTATAAGCACCGGTAAACGCACCCTTTTCATGACCAAAAAGTGTGGCCTCCAGCATATTTTCTGGTATGGCGGCACAGTTAATGGCGACAAAAGGTCGGGATGAACGGGTTGAATGTGTATGAATAAAACCCGCCAACACCTCCTTCCCAGTACCACTTTCTCCTGAAATCAAAACGGTTGAATCGGTTGCTGCAACTTTCTCTGCCAGCGCTAATAGTTGCTGGCTCTGTATATCTTCTGCGACTGGTCGCTCATGATCATCTGAACTGCACTCCCCAGAAACATAGCGGCAAACTGCCACCACCAGTTCTTGGGGTTTGAATGGCTTGACCAGATAATCAACTGCACCGTTACGCATGGCACTCACAGCACTACCAACGTCACCATATGCGGTAATCAGCAGCACTGGCAATGAGGGGTGAATTTGCTGTAACTGCGCCAGCAGTTCATGGCCTGTCATGCCGCCCATATTGACATCGGTCACCACCATATTTACCCGCTGTCTCTGCAATATTTCAAGCGCAGCCTCCCCGGAATCAGCCTGGTGAACGGTGAAACCGGCAAGCTCCAGCGTATCGCACAGAGCTTCCCGCAGTGCCCGATCATCCTCAACTATTAACACTTTTCCTAATGTCATATCATCCTCACTCATTCACCGGCAATATCAACGTCACTTTAGTCCCCTGCCCCACTACCGAAGAGATCAAAAATTCACCCCGGTGAGCTCTGATTACCGCCTGCACCACAGACATTCCAAGCCCTGTACCCTGAGATTTAGTGGTAAAGAATGGTTCTCTGATTTTCTCCTGCAGAGCGGCATCCATCCCAGGGCCATTATCCTCAACACTGATGCGCAGATGACCAGCGCTTTGCTGTAGATCAATATTGATGCAGGCAGCGCCATCCACCGCCTCAATAGCATTATTTACAAGATTCAAAATTGCACCAACCAGCGCCTCCTGGTTACAGCACACCCTAACTTCTGGCGCGCTATTTTGTATTGAGCACTGAGCATTCGTGCAGTTCAAAAGGGCCTCCATTCCAACCTCTAGGCTGGCGACCAGTTGTTCGCTGTGAACAAGATCTGTCAGAGGCATATTACCCTTGGCGAAAACCAGCATATCTCGAACCTGTTGCTCCAGGTTGTGAAGTCTTGAGTTGAGTTTGGCGGCAAAACGTTGCTGGGTATTTGCGTCTAGCTCAGGGTTGGACAGGTGTTCTCCATACAAAATGGCTGCAGACAACGGCGTGCGAATCTGATGAGCCAATGATGCGACCATTTTACCCAATGCAGAAAGACGCTGATGGCGGCTCAAACGCTCCTGTAACGCTCGGGTATCGGTCATATCGGTCAGGACGATCAGCTGACCCGGTTCCGCCTCCAGGGAGCGTGTTACCAGGCTAACCCGGCGACCATCTCTCAACGATACTTCGTGACCATCATCAATGCGCGGGGAAAAACTGCGCCTGATAACATCCAGCCATAACTCTCCTTTAAGAGGCTCCCCGAGCAGTTCCTCTGCAGCAGGATTACACTCACTGACTCGGCCTTTCGCGTCCAGAAGAACAACACCCGTAGGCAGCAGTGTCAGCAATTTTTCGAGACGATCAGATATCAGCTCTTTGGCAACAACCTGCTCCTGATGCAGAGAACGGGCCTGAGAGAGCCTATCGGTAAGGGCTCTGATCTGAGCATGTAGATCTTCGTTGGCATGGGTCTGCGGAGCTTTAAACGTCTGACCCAGTATCCCCTCGCGCATTGCGAACTGCTCCACCTTCCGCCCCTCTGTTTTTATCATCACCGACATTACTAATATTCCTCTATTGAGTCCTGCCTTTATGAGCCAGATCCATATCGTCAATTTTTTGTCACTACACATGGCTATAAAATAGTTAGTGCAATTTGCATGCCTACTTTTCTGACGGCCAGACATTCGAAATATATCCCTGTATATCGGTCAGCCATTAGAACTAGAAGCGTTGGCAAAACAACTATCTTTAGCCTCAGATGAGGTTCTTGTTCATCAGCTCGCGGTTAAGCCTTTGTCATTCGCTAGTAGCTATCGTCTACTGGAAACACGGTTTTCGGCGGTTTTTCTTCCTACAGAGGACTTTCACC
>CAYYRK010000005.1:11461-34670 GCA_964473915.1 uncultured Pseudomonadales bacterium | reverse complement strand
CCATCACCTCTTCACCACTTTTTATCGCTTTTTCCCAGAGATAGGCTTCCTCGGCGATAATACGCTGAATTTTGCCTTCGGAAATCCATTGGGTCATACCTCCAGTAGAGGTAATATCATCAATGATTTTTTCCATCTCCTGTATGATTTCGTCGGTTAGATTTTCTATAAAATAGGAGCCAGCCAGCGGGTCGACGACATTGGTTACCCCGCTCTCATAGGCGACGATCATCTGTACGTCCAGCGCATTTTGGATGGAGTCCTGAGTAGGTATTTCGTAGGCCTCATCGTAGCAGGGTAGCTGCATCGACTGGATGCCGCCGAGAATATTTCCCAAACAGTATAACCCGATACGGGCAATATTGGAGTTGGGCCGCTCAAAGGTCATGGAGTCGGTATCACCACCCGCATGGATACGCATCTGCTGGGTTTTGGGATTCTGGCTGTCGAACTGTTCTTTAGTGATCTTCGCCCATAGTTTTCGCATGGCTCGCAGCCGGCAGATGCTTTCGAAAAAGTCCCGGCTGCAGCAGTTCAAAAAGCTGAACTGGTGGGCAAACTGGTCAACGCTATAGCCTCTTTTGCAGACCTCCTCGATATACTCGATGGAGTTGGCCAACATAAAGGCATCGGTTTGTACATGAGTGCCACCCGCGCTTTTCATGTGCGCAGCGGCGATGCTGATAGGGTTAAATTTGGGTGCCTTGGTGATACAAAACTCAATGGCATCTCCGACCAGTCGCAGTGATGGTTTGGGCGGGAATATATAGGTACCCCGAGCAACATATTCCTTTAGAATATCGTTTTGAATGGTGCCGCGGATATCTTTGGGTGCGACCCCCTGTTTTTCAGCCACCACCAGATACATGGCCAGGATAATAGCCGCTATGCCGTTGATGGTAAAAGAGGCGCTGATTTTATCCAGCGGGATCTCTTCAAACAGGCGCTCCATGTCGGCTAACGAATCGATGGCTACGCCCACACGGCCTACTTCATGGGCGGCAAGTGGGTTGTCGCTGTTCATGCCCATCTGGGTGGGAAGATCAAGCGCAATACTCAGGCCGTTCTGCCCTTTTTGCAGCATGCTTCGAAACCAGGCGTTGGAGTCCTCTCCCGTACCAAACCCCGCATACTGGCGACGTGTCCAGAGGCGCGAACGGTACATGTCTGGATGGATACCTCGGGTAAAGGGGTATTGGCCCGGCAGTGGCTCTGGGTCAAGATGTGCTACATCTTCCTGGGTGTAAACTGGCTTAAGTGGCATGCCTGATGAAGTAAGGTCTTTTCTGTCTGCATCTGCAAAGTTTTTACGTCCTGCCCAGCCAGCTGCGCCCTGGTGTTGCTTGGTATCGTTTTCTTTTGTTCCCATAATATATTCTCTTGGTGGTGTTTCAGTATCTTAAATTTATTCTGCGTTGGCTTGTATAACTATTTGTTCAATCCTTGCAATAATTTCCTCTCAACTTGAGCCTCCGGGAAAGCTGAGTTTGGTTATGAGTGCACAAAGGTTCTATTTATCATTGTATTTTCCCTGCTACTGGCAGGTCAGGGTTCATTCAGCCGCAGAGCTTAAGGCGATATCACTGAAGATATTTGCCCCTGCTTTTGCCATTACTCGATACCGCTCGGCACACCCTGAACCTAAACGCCAGTGGGTGCCTGAAAATCCCCAAATGACTCGGATAATACTGAACAGATCTCCTCTACGGTCGCATATGCCCTAACCATGTCCGTAATGGGGCCCATCAGGTTACCCTCACCATCAGCGGCAGTTTTGAGTGCAGCTGCTGCTTTCTGCACCTTCATGTCGTTGCGTTGCTTCTTAACAGTGGCGATGCTCTCCTTTTGATAGTTAAGGGTGTCGTCGTTATAGGGGTGCATCATGGTTTCATACTCGGCACGGTCTTTATCATCTCGAGCATAGTTAGCGGCAACCATCACCTCTTCACCACTTTTTATCGCTTTTTCCCAGAGATAGGCTTCCTCGGCAATAATACGCTGAATTTTGCCTTCGGAAATCCACTGGGCCATACCTCCGGTAGAGGTAATATCGTCAATGATTTTTTCCATCTCCTGTATGATTTCATCGGTTAGATTTTCTATAAAATAGGAGCCAGCCAGCGGGTCGACGACATTGGTTGCCCCGCTCTCATAGGCGACGATCATCTGTACGTCCAGCGCATTTTGGATAGAGTCCTGAGTAGGTATTTCGTAGGCTTCATCGTAGCAGGGTAGCTGCATTGACTGGATGCCGCCGAGAATATTTCCCAAACAGTATAACCCGATACGGGCGATATTGGCGTTGGGCCGCTCAAAGGTCATGGAGTCGGTGTCACCACCCGCATGGATACGCATCTGCTGGGTTTTAGGGTTCTGGCTGTCGAATCGCTCCTTGGTGATCTTCGCCCATAGTTTTCGCATGGCTCGCAGCCGGCAGATGCTTTCGAAAAAGTCCCGGCTGCAGCAGTTCAAAAAGCTGAACTGGTGGGCAAACTGGTCAATGCTATAGCCTCTCTTACAGACCTCTTCGATATACTCAATGGAGTTGGCCAGCATAAAGGCATCGGTTTGCACATGAGTGCCACCCGCGCTTTTCATGTGCCCAGCGGCGATGCTGATAGGGTTAAATTTGGGTGCCTTGGTAATACAAAACTCGATGGCATCCCCGACCAGCCGCAGTGACGGTTTGGGCGGAAATATATAGGTGCCCCGAGCAACATATTCTTTCAGAATATCGTTTTGAATAGTGCCGCGGATATCTTTGGGCGCAACCCCCTGTTTTTCAGCCACCACCAGATACATGGCCAGGATAATAGCCGCTACGCCGTTGATGGTGAAAGCGGCGCTGATCTTATCTAGCGGAATCTCTTCAAACAGGCGCTCCATGTCGGCTAATGAGTCGATGGCTACGCCTACGCGGCCCACCTCATGGGCGGCGAGGGGGTTGTCGCTGTTCATGCCCATCTGGGTGGGAAGATCAAGCGCAATGCTCAGGCCGTTCTGCCCCTTTTTTAGCATGCTTCGAAACCAGGCGTTGGAGTCCTCTCCCGTACCAAACCCCGCATACTGGCGACGTGTCCAGAGGCGCGAACGGTACATGTCTGGATGGATGCCCCGGGTAAAGGGGTATTGGCCCGGCAGTGGCTCTGGGTCAAGGTGCGCTACGTCGTCCTTGGTATAAATTGGCTTGAGTGGCATGCCTGATGAAGTAAGATCTTTTCTGTCTGCATCTGCAAAGTTTTTACGCCCTGCCCAGCCAGCTGCGCCCTGGTGTTGCTTGGTATCGTTTTCTTTGGTTCCCATAACATATTCCCTCGATAGTATTTAGGGTTACAAATTGTGAGGTGCGGCCAGGAAAGGATATCAGAGTCGATCGTGTGGTTTTACATTGGCGGCAACCCGGTGGTGTTACCTGTGGTTGCGGACTAGATTGCCTGATACAAAGATCAGGCAATCTAGTCCGCATATTTTACTACGGGATAAATCTACCTCCCTTTAAAAACAGGTTTGCGTTTTTCGAGAAATGAGGCTTTGCCCTCTTTCATATCCTCACTGGTGTAGACGCCGGTAATAATGCGATTGACGTTTGCTGCATCCTCAGCAGAAAGTGGCTGCCGCTTATTCGCCATGATCAGCATCTGCTTCATCCCGGTGACGCTCAGGGGCGCATTATTAACAATGTCGGTTGCCATTTTATATACGTAAGCTTCCTGTTCCTGCGGGTCGATGACATGGCTAACAAGGCCCATCTCATAACTTTCCTGGGCTGAGTAATAGCGACCGACCAAAAATATCTCTTTGGCTTTTGAGGGGCCGACCAGGCTGTTAAATCGAGCCAGGCCATCGAAGCTGTAGATGACGCCTAATTTTGCGGGGGGCATGCCAAATTTGCCGCGAGAATGGGCGATTCTAAAATCACAACTCACCATGAGATCACAGCCAGCACCAAAGCCGTAACCATTCAGATAGGCGATAGTTGGGACGGGGCAGTTTTGCAAAGCGCTGTAGGCGCCATCAATAATGCTTACTTCATCCCCTGGCGTCAGGGTGCCAATAGTGGTGATATCAAAGCCAGAGGAGAAGGCTTCCTCTCCCATACCTCGTATAACCACACAGCGAACGCCTTCAGGAAGATTTGTAAAAAACTCCTTTAACCCATTGAGGATATTGATGGAGAGAGAGTTCTTTTTTTTGGGTCGATTAAGCGTTAATGTGGCGATATGGTCTTTGATATCAATCAATAATTCATCAGTCATTTTAAGGGCCTATTTTATTTAAGATTTATTCTGCGTCAGCTTGTGCAACTATTTGTTCGATCTTCTCGATAATTTCGTCATAACTTGAGCCCCCGGCAAATACGCCAGCAACCCCCATGTCATGCAGTGCTTCATGGTCTTTTACCGGTATGTTGCCCCCAACAATTACTCTTAACGCAGGATCAGCCCCGGCATTCTTGAGCGCGGTTATAACATCCTGGCTCAAGCCCATATGTGCGCCGGACAGATAGCTTAAACCAACGATATCTACATCTTCCTGGATAGCGGAACGGGCGATCTTTTCAGGTGTTTGGTGGAGCCCGGTATAGATAACCTCCAGCCCTGCATCCCGGAGGACGTTGACCAGTACCTTTGCGCCTTTATCGTGGCCGTCAAGACCGGGCTTTGCTATGAGTGCGCGAATTGTTCTATTCATAATAGTATTTTTCCTGTTACTGGTAGATTGCGGTCTTTGCGGCTTAATTGTGGTGGTTACTATTTTGCTATTTTAGCAGCTAACGACCGTTAAGAAAACTCGTGGGTACCGTGACTAAAGTAGTTCATCGATCAACTGGTCAGTGGCGGCATGACTGGAAATATTTCCCTCGACAACCTGATTGATTAAAGCCTGGACTTTATGGTTTTTAGTGGCAGACTCATCAAGTCGCCGGATAAATCGTGACTGTAGCCGAGTCTTCAGCTCTTCACGCCGCCGTTGTTTGCGACGGGTTTCCAGCTTTCCCGTAGTGTTCAGGTGCTGTCGGTGCTTGTTTAACTCTTCAAGCAGAGCCTGGATCCCTTTATTATTGAGTCCCTCTGTCTGAACAACGGGAACGTACCAAATACTTTCGTGGTCAGTGGGCTGTTCGCTTTTGCGAGTGATACCACCGGTTGTGTTGTATTTCATCTGTAATATAGATTTTAAACCTGCGGCCATCGTGCCAGATGGGTCACGGTCTGCTTTATTAACAACAAAAACGTCAGCAATTTCCATCAGCCCGGCCTTGAGCATTTGGATGGCATCTCCTGCTTCGGGAACCAATACTACCTGAACCGAGTCTGCCACCTGGATGATATCCAATTCGGTTTGACCCACGCCCACGGTTTCAAGCAAGATAAAATCTTTGCCAGCGGCGTCACAGAGTTTAACCGTATCCTGTACACTTCGAGAAAGTCCCCCATGACAGCCTCTTGTAGCCATGCTGCGAATAAATACCCCCGGATCCAGATAGTGACTTTCCATCCGTACCCTGTCCCCCAGTACAGCGCCGCCTGTAAATGGGCTGGAGGGATCAATAGCGATAATTGCGATATCAAAACCCTGTTCGCGGAGTAGTTTAGTCATCTTGTCAGTCAGGGTGCTTTTCCCGGCACCAGGAGGGCCTGTAATACCGATGGTATAGGCTTTGCCCAGATCTTTGTTGATCTCGGACATCATGTAGGGCACGGCACTGTCTTCGCGCTCTATCATTGTAATCATGCGTGCCAGTGCAGCCTCTTCACCTGCGCGCATCCGCGTTATTAGAGCATCAATCTTTGCTGTATTCATTTGTTATTGCTCAGAAATAGTTGTGTTGCCTGGCTTGATGGGTGCCGCGATGGACACCGCAGTATTTACCTAACAGATGTTAGATAAGCCTTTATACTATCCGAATAATAAAAGTTTTTCAGCATAAATGATTCTGAGGGGCAGCTGGACCAGGCCAGAATATTTCTTGGCATAACTGAAGTCATGCTTCAACAACTTGATTTTATAAAATATTTTCTCAGGCTCTTCTAAGTTTTCATTGGTGAGATAAAGCTGTATTTTGGGAAAATATTGATGACCGATTATTTCTGGGCGGATGCCAAGTAGTTAGCTATCTTCCTGGATTAATTTTCTGGCTTTTTCTATGTCAAGCGTTTCAATCGGTGCTGCCAAATAATAGGGTAAAGACACCCTGCTTTTGCTTAACTGAATAATTTTTCCCTCTTCGAGCCGCTCAATCACTGAAAATAGCGTTTGCTCTAAATTATCGGGTGTCCTCTGGTATCGTTGACTAATATAGTCAATCAGCTCTTGAATTGAATGTTGGCCATCAGCCAGCGAAACTACCATGCCAAGCCATTCATCTAAAGGGGTTATCTTGTCTGGTTGATCGATGTCGGCTAATGATACCTGATTGTCTTTTTGAGAAAAAACGACAGTTCGATAAAAATAGTGTGAGTTATCCATAGCGTCCCTGGCATTAAGAAGCTGTAAAAAGCTACTTTCATGCTATATGTTAAAATTTGTACTGCACCTGCTGCAGCGCTCAATAAAATCTTCGTGAAACCTGTGATATCGGCCCATTATGGTCAAAAAGGCAGCTAAAATTGGTTTCCCTCGTTATGAAGATCTAATTATGGCAGCCTCTCCTAAGTGTACAGAATATCCGGCAGGTACAGCGAGAATATAATGAACTATACTTACTGTGGGTGCCGTTGTGCAAATAGCAAAAGGTGATCACTAAAAATCGGGCAATTGACTTATGGTAGATCAGGACAAGCGAACACTGGAGGATAGCCGCTGGCGTGATAAGTACTTTGCTTTAAGTGATAAGTATGAACGTCAGCAAAAAAGTGATGCGGATTATCGCAATGCGTTGGAACGCGCTTTGGTAAGAATCAGTCTTGCTGCTGATGGCCAGGATCTGACGCTAGATAAACACCTGGAGAATCTAAGGAAGTTGCTGCGCAAAGAGCACACTGGCAAAAGTGGTATCGTTGAGAACCTGCGTCAGATTGAGAATATGCTGTTGAAACTGGATAAACAAAAGAAACAGCTAGAGGGTATTGGCGTGACATCCTTCACTAATCTGGTTGAACAGCTATCCTTGCTGGAGGTCAGCCGCGAAAATAAAAACGCACTAAAGCGCCATATCAAGGTGTTAAAATCTGAAGGTGCGCGTTTTAATGGCTACCCAGAACTTCTGCAGGCATATGCCAAAATTCAGGGCAGTGTGCTGACTGAACATATGAATACAGCCGCACAATCTCAAGGCTCTGCTGCTCATAAAAGAGGGCTGGTATCACGCATTTTTAGCAGCAAGCCGCAAGGCCTGCCAGAGCAGGAGGCGGCGCTAAAACTGCCTCAGAAGGCTGATCCCGATGATGGTGCGGGAGTTCAGGAGGCTGATCTTCAAGAGATCACAGCATTGATGTCTGATCTGCTTGAGCAACTACCACTTGGGGTCGACGAGCGGCAACAAGCTGATCAGCTTAAAGATCGATTAGCCGAACAAATTTCTACTGATGAGCTGGCCTTGCTGTTGAATGAAACAACGGATCTGGTTATTGCTGTATTGGAAAAGAATCAGATCGATTTTGAGGGATTTTTACTATCTATCGATCAACAGTTACGAGAGATAAATGATCTTCTTGGCAGTGGACAGCAAAGTCAGGATGATTGGAAACGGTCAACTAAACAGCTTGATGATTTAGTGCGTGGCCGGGTGGGCTCAATCTCTCAGGATGTAGAGAACGCAACCGATCTTGGTCTGTTAAAGCAATCTGTAACAGCCCACGTCAACAGTCTGGCTGAATCCATGGACGATTTTGTCGAGACTGAGGGCAAGAGGGAGCTGCAGCTCAACAGGGAGCTGGAAACGCTACAGCATCAGTTAAAAGTGATGGAGGATGAATCTAGAATAATTAAGAAAAGTCTGCAGAAAGAAACACTGCGGGCAATGACAGATACTCTAACCGGGCTGCCAAACCGGGCAGCACTGGATGAGCGAATAAATACAGAGTGGAAGCGCTTTCTTCGATATGAGCGCCCGACGGTGATTGCCCTGCTGGATATTGATTTTTTCAAACAGATCAACGATACCTATGGCCACCTGGTAGGTGATAGGGTATTGCAGGGCATCGCCAGGCACCTTAAACGTACGGTGCGCTCCACTGATTTTGTGGCTCGTTATGGTGGTGAGGAGTTTATGCTAGTCATGCCGGAAACCTCGACAGAGGAGGCCTTTATCACCCTCAACAAAATCCGTGAGGAGGTGTCCTCTATTTCGTTCAGTGCTATCGGGGCGGACAAGCCGGTCACCGTCTCAATTGGTCTGGCGAGGTTTAAGCTTGGAGCAGCCCTCAAGCAGCAGATAGAGGCCGCAGACGATGCGCTTTATGCCGCCAAGGAGGGAGGGCGAAACCGGGTGGTGGCAGCCAATCCGGCGGGATAAAAACACTCTACCAGCTATTAGACAAAATATTCAATCAGGCTATCAAGAAAAAGCCGACCCTGCCTAGTTGGCGCAATAATCTTATTCATTGTCAGCAGCCCATCTGTACGGGCCTTGTGCAGCTGAGCTGACAAAATCTCAATAGGAAGGCCGGTTGACTGCTCAAAATCCGTAACGCAAAATCCCCTGTTTAGCCGCAGTGCATTAAGCATAAATTCACCAGGGAGGTCTTCCGGGCGAACGCTCTTCTGGATTCGGCTTGGGTGCTGACCAAGATAGTCAGCCGGTGATCGGGTTTTTCGGCTACGGACAATACGTTGATCCTGTATCAGAGTGATCTTGCCGTGAGCGCCAGCACCTATTCCCAGGTAATCACCAAACTGCCAGTAGTTCAGGTTATGACGAGACTCCCGGCCAGGCTGGCACCAGGCAGAAACTTCGTATTGCTGATAACCCTGTTCGATAAAAAAATCTTGTCCCTGCGCCTCCATCATCTCAATAACCTCCTCACTCGGTAAGGGCGGCGGTTTTTTATAAAAATGGGTGTTGGGCTCTATGGCTAACTGATACCAGGAGATATGTTGAGGTTTAAATTGAGTCGCCGTTTGCAGGTCTTTTAGAGCTGCTGTCACACTTTGCTTTGGAAGCCCATGCATCAGATCTAGATTGATGTTGGTAAATCCGGCTCTGAGTGCTGACGTGATTGCGATCCTCGCGCCCAAACTATCATGGATCCGCTCCAGGCATTGTAGATGATCATCGTTAAAACTTTGCACACCGATCGAAAGCCGGTTGACGCCGGCATCATAAAAGCCTGCGAACTTGCTCTGTTCAAGGGTGCCAGGATTTGCTTCCAGCGTAATCTCAATATTGTCTGTAAAACCGATCATGTTACGCGCGGCATCAAGGAGCTTTGCTATGCTTTCAGGTGAGAATAAACTGGGGGTGCCGCCACCAAAAAAAACCGAGTTCAGCGGTCGACCCTGAACAAAGGGTAGTTCTCTCTCAAGATCAGCAAGTAGTGCCTGGACATAGGCGTGTTCCGGCAGATCATGGCTGATGCTGTGTGAGTTGAAATCACAATAGGAGCATTTGCGTACGCACCAGGGAATATGAATATAGAGGGCCAGCGGCGGCAGCTGCTTAAAGCAAGGGTTCATCTCAGGTGGAGAGCAGATGGCTCAGAGCATGTAGCGCCCTTGCTCGGTGACTACTGCTGTTTTTCTCCTCGGGTGTCAATTGGGCGGCCGATCGGCCATGACCGGGGCTGAAGAAAACCGGGTCATACCCAAACCCATTATTGCCATGGGGGTTTCCCAAAATTCGCCCCTCCCAAACGCCCTGAGCAATGAGCGGTGTAGGGTCTTGGCTATGGCGCAGATATACAATGACACAGTGAAAACGGGCGGTACGTTGCGTCTCTGGAACACCGATCATGGCCTGAAGCAGTGCTGTTATATTGTCCTGGTCAGTGCCATCAGGGCCTGCAAAGCGGGATGAGTAGATACCGGGTTTTCCGCCAAGGGCATCCACTTCCAGGCCGGAGTCATCCGCAAGTGCGGGCAGGCCTGCCAGTGTTGAGGCATGCCGAGCCTTTATCAGGGCGTTTTCCACGAAGGTTAAACCCGTTTCCTCAGCATCCTCGATAGTAAGCTGTGATTGTGACAGTAGCTGCCAGTTGAGGGGGGCAAGCAGTTGCTGGATCTCTCTGAGCTTACCCTGGTTTGAACTGGCCAGTACAACCTTTTTTAACACTGGGTTACTCAATGAATACCTGCTTTGTAAAATTCAGATTAAAGCCCTTGGTATTAGCATCAGGGCGAATGTTGATATGAAAGCTTAGTGGCTCGCTGCTTGCTACACGAAAACTACCTAAGTAATAGATGGCACTGCCCTCCTGTACCCGCAAAAATTCCAGGGGACGCAGTTGCCCGATAATATTGCGTAGCTCGCCTTTGAGCATGGCGTTCACTGGTATGTTGCCTTGAGGGGATTTTTTTTGGACGGCAATATTAATGATTGCACTGTTACGGCTACGGGTTAAATGGTACTGGCCCGCCACCTCAGGTGTTAAAAAAGCACTGTTAAACACGTTGAAATAAACAACGTAATCACCAAAATCTTGTTCGGTTTCAGTATCTGCACTCACTGGCGTTACCAGCAGACAAAGGATGACAATAATAAAAGTCTTCATTTTTTAGTAGCTCCCCAACGGTGTTAAACGCTCACTTGCTCAGATGATAGATGGCAGTTTCGGTAAACAGATTAGGCCATATATTTTTAAGTATATGATCGGGAAATCGCTCTGACACCACGGCTCTATGTAACAAGCGGATCGATCTTTCCGCGCAAAGCGCTTCAAAATCCCGCACTGTGCAAAAATGGATGTTCGGCGTATCGTACCACTGATAGGATAGTTGTTTAGTGACCGGCATGCGGCCATGCAGGGCCAGGTAGAAACGTGCGTGCCAATTACCGAAATTTGGAAAAGTGACAATGCACTCCTTGCCGACTCTAAGCATCTCGTCAATGACCAGGTCAGGTCGATGCAACGCCTGCAACGCCTGGGTCATCACCACTGTATCAAAACTGTTAGTTTCAAAATCATCCAGGCCATGGTTCAGGTTATGCTCAATCACGTTGACCCCTTTGCAAATGCATTCGGTCACCAGATCAGGGGAAATTTCCAGGCCATAGGCTTGCACCTGCCTGCTGTCCATCAATTGCCGCAATAAGCTGCCATCGCCACAGCCCAGATCCAGCACCCGGCTTTTTGGAGCGATCCATCGTTCGATCTTCGCCCAGTCAATGCGATTTGGCTCGGTCATGCCCGTATCTCCTGCGCTACCCCATTCATATAGGCAGTGAGTAGCTTCACGTATCGCTCTATGGGCAACAAAAATGCATCGTGGCCCTCTGGAGCATCGATCTCGGCATAACATACATCCTTGCCAGCTGAGATTAAAGCATTTTTTATCTCCCTTGATCGCTCCGGGGCAAAGCGCCAATCGGTTGAAAAGGAGATCACCAGGAATTTACATAGCGCGTGAGAGAACGCCCTGACCGGGTCGTGCTCATATTCGCGGGCAAGGTCAAAATAATCCAGTATTCGAGTGATCAAAATATAACTGTTGGCATCAAAATTTTCTGCGAACTTATCACCTTGATAGCGCAGATAGCTTTCTACCTGAAACTCAACAGGGTTGTACTGGCCCTGCTGAAAATCACCTACCTTCAATTCCCGGCCAAATTTTTTGCCCATCAGATCGTCGGACAGGTAGGTGACATGTCCCACCATGCGGGCCAACCTCAGGCCATTTTTGGGGATGGTGTTTTTCTCAAGGAAACGGCCCTGATGGAACGCTGGATCAGAGCGTATGGCGCTTCGGGCAATCTCGTTAAAGGCAATATTCTGCGCGGTTAATCTCATGGCCGATGCAATAACAATACAGTGTGAAAGACGGTTGGGATATTCCAGTGCCCAGCGAAGCGCCTGCATGCCGCCCAGGCTACCGCCGATGACTGCGGCCCATCTCTCAATGCTCAACCGGTCGGCTAGCCGCGCCTGACTATCCACCCAGTCCCGAACACGTAACGGCGGGAAATCTGGCCCCCAGGGCTTATCGGTTTGAGCATTAATGCTGGTTGGCCCGGTGCTACCATGGCAGCCCCCTATATTGTTAGGGCAGACCACAAAAAAACGATTGGTGTCTATGGGTTTTCCAGGACCGATACAGCTTTCCCACCAACCGGGCTTATCATCCTTCATGCTGTGAAACCCTGCCACATGGTGGTGGCCGCTCAGAGCATGGCAGATCAGGATCGCATTGCTGTGATCCGCATTCAGCGTGCCGTAGGTTTCATATACCAGTTGATAACTGTCCAGGGTGCGGCCACAGGCGAGCTCCAGCGGTTCATCAAACTGCATGGTTTGCGGTGTTACCAGGCCAACAGAATTCTCAGGTATCTCTTTAGGCATTAGGGTGACTTATTCAGGTGATTGACCGCAGTCTAATGATAGCGTTGAGCTAAGGCAAGAAGGGATGCTTGTGGGTGATTCGATGGCCAGCAGCTTATGGCGGCTGCGTCCCCCCTTGATCAGCTCAACCTGACTCATGGAGACGCCAAACTGTTTTGCAACAAAGCGGGCCAGGTGTTTATTTGCTTTACCATCAACGGGCGGTGCCGTGATCCTGATTTTGAGACTATCGCCGTGAATACCGGCAAATTCGTCCCGGGAGGCGCGTGGCTGTAGATAACACCGCAATAGCAGTCGATCGCCTTGCCGTTTGCACAGAGCATCCAATGTTAGAGCCCTAAAATTAACTGTTGGGGCATGTTCAGCGAAGCAGCCAATGTATGAACTACCAGCTTCTCAATCAGGTTGATCGCGATAAAAATAAAGATGGGTGAAAGATCCAGGCCGCCTATTGCTGGGATCAGATTTCGTGCAGGGCGCATGATGGGTTCTGTGATCTGATAAACCAGCAGCGCACCCGGATGGCTTGAGTTGGGGGCGACCCAGCTTAGAATAATAACGATCAGAAGGGCGAAGAAATAAATATTCAGTACCATCGAAAGTAGCCCCACCAGGGACCAGCCAATCACCAATATAAAGCTAGGCACTGTTTGACCGTAAAGCAGATATACCAGGCAGATAGCTGCGATTTGCACGATTACGGCCAGGATCAGTGAACAGATATCCACACCCGCAACCTGCGGAATTAATCGTCTCAAAGGTGCCAATGCTGGATCGGTTACCTTTGCAATAGCCTGAGAAATTGGATTGTAAAAATCGGCGCGGGCCAGTTGTAACAGGAAGCGCAAAAGCACAATCCAGATATAAAGCCCAAATAGCGTCCTGACCACGTAGATGCCGGCTGCGGCGAGAGGTTCCACGGTATTACACTCCTTATTTTAAATTAGCTTACCCGGCCAGTTCAATACTGCGATCATAGGCGGCCTTCATCGCCCGGGCAAACAGATCTTTCAGGCCGTCCTCCTGAAAGCAGTTGATAGCGGCTTCTGTGGTTCCGCCCGGTGAGGTCACCTTGCGCCTTAACTCTGCCGGGGCATCTTCGCTTTGTAGTGCAAGTTGTGCTGAGCCCAGTGCTGTTTGCAATGTGAGCTGACGGGCGGCATCTGCTGAAAGCCCCAGTTGAATAGCCGCTGCCTCCATCGCCTCCATGACCATAAAATAATAGGCGGGCCCACTGCCTGACAGAGCGACCACTACATCCAGATCGGTTTCGCTTTCAAACCAGCGTGCGATACCAACGGAGTCGAATATAAGCTGAGCAGAGCGTTTTTGAGCCGGACTAACCTGTTTGTTGGCATAAAGACCTGTTGCGCCCATTTTGACCAGTGCCGGGGTGTTGGGCATTGTTCTTACAACCGGCAGCTCAGGCCCAAGCCAGCTTAGCAGGTTGGCAACAGTGATACCTGCGGCAATGGAGATTATTAGTGGTCTGTTTTGCTGCACAATATCACTTAGGGGAACCAGCACCTGTTCTGTAACCTGAGGTTTTACAGCCAGAATAATAATATCCGCGTTTGCGATTGCAGACCTGTTATCAGTAGTGGTTTTTATGTTGGAGGCGTTACCGAGCAGGGTCAACTGATCCTCATTGGGATCGGATGCACAGATTAAATTTTCTGGGTACCCTTTGGCGATCAACCCGCCAATAATACTGCTGGCCATATTGCCTGCACCGATAAAAGCCAGGGATGCGTGTTTATCTGTCAATTTTTATGCCCCGTTAGCCAGTCATGGACTGGTTGTTGAAGAGTGGTTTCGAGGGCCAAAAATCGCAGTACCTACGCGTATCATGGTAGTTCCCTCCCTGATGGCGCATTCTAAATCATTAGACATCCCCATCGATAGTGTATCCAGGTTAAATTCCCCCCGGTTAAGCTGTTTCAGTGCCTGTTTCATCCTGGCAAAATCATCGGCCAGGGCCTGCTGGTCTTGGTTCGCAGCAGGGATGCACATCAGCCCCCTGAATTTTAATCGTGGCAGCGTACGAACCTGCGCAGCCAGCGGGGCAAGATTATCCAGCAAAACACCTGACTTGGTCGACTCTCCGCTGATATTGACTTGCAGGCAGATGTTCAGGGGAGGCCGGTCTTCGGGTCTCTGGTCATTGAGCCGTTTTGCTATTTTAAACCGGTCCACACTGTGGACCCAATCAAAGTGAGTGGCAATCCGGGTAGTTTTGTTAGCCTGGATCGGGCCAATAAAATGCCAGGTGATCGGTAGATCGGAGAGTTTTTTCTGTTTTTCCAGTGCTTCCTGAAGATAGTTTTCGCCATAATCTTTGAGCCCGCATGCCCAGGCATTTCTTATCTCATTTGCCGAGCGAGTCTTGCTAACTGTGATAAGTTGTACTATACCCGATGTACGGTCTGAATTTGATATTGCAGCCTGGATTCGTGCGCGCACCGCTGCAACGTTAGCGCTAATAGAATGATTCATAACTGCCCGTGATTGCGTTTAATTTGTTCTCCTGTTGACAGTCAAAGGCTAACATTAATTATCAAAAATTTGAATGGTGAACAACTACTATGGATATTACGGAACTGCTTTCATTTGCCGTAAAGCAAAACGCGTCTGACCTGCATCTCTCGGCGGGCGTGCCACCCATGATTCGAGTTGATGGTGATGTACGTCGTGTTAACATGCCAGCGATGGAGCACCGCGAAGTTCATGCGCTAATCTACGATATTATGAATGATAAGCAACGTAAAGATTATGAGGAGTTTCTGGAAACGGATTTTTCATTTGAAGTACCGGGGTTGGCTCGATTTCGGGTTAACGCCTTTAACCAGAATCGTGGTGCAGGTGCAGTATTCAGAACAATTCCAAGCAAAGTGCTAACTATGGAGGACCTGGGTCTGGGCAAGGTTTTTCAGGATCTTGCTATGCTGCCGCGAGGCCTTGTGCTGATAACCGGGCCAACTGGCTCAGGGAAGAGTACTACGCTGGCCGCCATGGTCGACTATATCAATAATATGCGTTATGACCATGTGCTAACCGTTGAAGACCCTATCGAGTTTGTACATGAAAGTAAAAAATGCCTTATAAATCAGCGAGAGGTGCATCGGGATACCTACGGGTTTAACGAAGCTTTGCGCTCGGCACTACGGGAAGACCCGGATGTGATACTGGTGGGCGAATTGAGAGATCTGGAAACCATTCGCCTGGCGTTGACGGCCGCAGAAACCGGGCACCTGGTCTTCGGTACCCTGCACACTACCTCGGCGGCCAAGACCATCGACCGAGTGATCGATGTGTTCCCTGGTGATGAGAAATCCATGGTTCGCTCCATGCTTTCCGAATCTCTGCGCGGTGTTGTTTCCCAGGCCCTGTTGAAAAAAGCAGGGGGTGGGCGGATAGCTGCCCACGAAATTATGATTGCCACCCCGGCGATCCGTAATTTGATCAGAGAGGACAAGGTGGCGCAGATGTATTCATCCATTCAAACTGGCGCCGGTTACGGAATGATCACCCTGGATCAGTCACTCAAAGAGTTGTTACGCAAGGGGCTGGTCAGCAGGGATGATGCTATGAGGCTCGCGCAGAACCCCAATAATCTTCTGGCATAATAAGATGCGCAGGGTATGGGGAGCAAACAATGGTCACACAAGTCAATGAATATATCAGCTAAGAGGGATGCGTGATGCTGGACCTGGACAAAATGTTAAGGCTGATGGTCGACAAAAGTGCCTCTGATCTTTTTATCACGGCAGGTTTGTCACCCAGCATTAAAATAGATGGGGTGATACGTCCTATTACCAAGGAGGCGCTCAGCCCGGAGAAAGCAAGAGAGAGTGTATTGGCGGCAATGAACGAATCACAACGTAAGGAATTTCTGCTCAATCACGAATGTAATTTCGCGATCAGTGCCCGGGGGGTGGGGCGGTTTCGAGTGAGTGCTTTTTATCAGCGTAATCTGGTGGGTATGGTATTAAGGCGCATACAGACCGAAATTCCCACTGTGGAAGAGTTGTGTCTGCCCCCTATTTTAAATGAGCTTGCGATGCAAAAACGTGGCCTGATTATGTTTGTAGGTGGCACAGGTACTGGTAAATCTACCTCATTGGCCGCGATGATTGGTTACCGAAATAGAAATGGTAACGGTCATATTATCAGCATTGAGGATCCGATTGAGTTTCTGCACCCACATCGAGGCTGTATTATCACCCAGCGAGAAGTGGGCATTGATACAGAAAGTTTTAACGTGGCTTTGCGCAACACCCTGCGCCAGGCACCGGATGTTATTCTGGTGGGTGAGGTGCGCACACCAGAGACTATGGAACATTCAGTAACCTTTGCCGATACAGGGCACCTGTGCCTGGCAACGCTGCACGCTAATAATGCCAACCAGGCTTTCGGGCGGATAATTAACTTTTTTCCGGCGGAAAGGCACAGCCAAATATGGATGGATCTATCGCTAAACCTTAAGGCCATTGTTGCCCAGCAACTAATACCCAAAAAGGATGGCAAGGGCCGCCAAGTCATTGTGGAGGTGTTGATCAATACCCCTGTTATGGCGGATCATATCCGCAAGGGAGAGATCCATCTGCTTAAGGAGATCATGGCTCGTTCCAATGAGGCCGGTATGCAAACTTTTGACCAGGCACTGTTTAAAGAGTTTAAGGCGGGCAATATTACCTATGAAGCAGCATTGGCTCATGCAGACTCAATGAATGACCTGCGCCTGATGATCAAGCTGGATTCGGACACCTATCTTGAAGAAACCATGGACTCTGCGAATAATTTAAGCCTGGATGATGATTATCATCGCTAATTCAGACTTGATGGATGTTACGACCATCGATGAAGGTATATCTTACCCGTCCCTTGAGCTCCTCGCCCAGAAGCGCGCTGTTATGACCCGCTGAAAATAGGCTGGCACTGTTAACCTGCCACAACTGCTGCGGATCAAATAAACACAGGTCAGCGGTATCTCCAATACCGATGGATCCCGCGTCTATTCCGGCAATGTCTGCCGGGTTGCAGCTCAGGCACTGGATGGCCCGGTTCAGATCAAGGATACCCCTCTCAACTAGCTTGAGTGTAAGAGGCAAAAGGGTTTCAATTCCTGAAAGACCCGGTTCGGTGGCAGCAAAAGGAGCCATTTTTGCTGCCATTTCATGAGGTTGATGACAGGATGATATGGTATCGATGATGCCGTCAATAACTCCGGCACGCAGGGCGTTACGGTCCGCTTCAGTACGTAACGGTGGTTGTAGGTGGTACAGGCTGTTAAAATTCTGAATAGCCTGTTCGGTCTCCATTAGATGGTAAATGGAAACCCCTGCGCTAACATCAACTCCACGGGCCTTGGCGTTAGCAATCAGCTCCACAGAACGCGCACAGGAGAGATCACCAAAATAAGCTCGAACCCCAGTTTGCTCAACCAGCAACAGATCCCGGCTAAGCGCTACTGTTTCGGCTGTATCTGGAATACCAATCAGGCCCAGGTGATTGCTGTATGGCCCGTCATGGGCGCACCCGCCCTGCCCCAGTGCAGCGTCCACTGAGCTGAAAAACACAGTGATATTGTGTGTGGCTGCATATTCAAGACATCTGACCAGCACCTGGCTATCCGCATAGGGTTCACGCAAATTGGTTACAGCGACACATCCAGCCCGTTTTAGCGCCTTTAATTCCGACAGATGGGAGCCAGCCAGCGCACGGGTTATCGCCCCGACTGGATACACCCGCGCTAATCCCTGCTGTTTCGCCATATCCTGAATCAGGGTTGCCACCGAGGGGCTGTCAATGACCGGTAGAGTGTCGGGCGAGCAGCATAGAGATGTCACGCCTCCAGCAACAGCAGCACGGGTCTCACTGGCCACTGTGCCCTTGTGCTCGTACCCCGGTTCTGGAATGCGAACCTGTAGATCAACCAGCCCAGGTATAGTCATCAAACCGCTGGCTTCAAGTGTGTTATCGGCGGCATAAGTGGAGGCGCTTTTGCCGATCGCCACGATGCGGCCATCTGCCATATAGATGTCTGTTACAGCGTCGAACTGGTTGCTAGGATCTAACAAGCGGGTATTTTTTATCAGTGTCGACATTCGTCTGGTTATTCCTGTGCCACTGGGTCTGTGTTTGAGAGGGGCTTGGCAATCTCCTCAACGGCCTGAACGGTTTGCCCACTCATAGCCATTGACATGACAGCCATCCGTACAGCGATACCGTTGCTGACCTGATCCAAAATAACGGATTGGCAGCCATCGGCAACCTCAGATTCAATCTCTATCCCTCTGTTAATGGGGCCAGGATGCATCACAATGGCGTCCGGTTTTGCATGTTTGAGCCGCTTGCTGGTAAGGCCGTAAAGCCGGTAAAACTCATGCGCGCCGGGTAGTAATGAACCGTGCATCCTTTCATTCTGCAATCGTAGTGTGATGACCACATCTACATCGGCCAGACCATCGGCCATTCTGCTGAAGACTTTGACTCCCAGTGGTCGTGTATCAGAGGGCAGCAGGGTATTAGGTGCTATGACCCGAATGTCGGGCACACCGAGAATCCTTAGTGCATGAATCTGGGAGCGAGCCACACGTGAATGCAGTACGTCGCCCACGATAGCAACACTCAGTTGCTCAAAATCTCCCTTATGCTTCCTGATCGTCAACATGTCCAGCATGGCCTGGGTCGGGTGTGCATGCCGACCATCACCTGCGTTAATGATGGCAACCTGAGGTGTCACTCTTTGGGCAATAAAATGGGCGGCACCACTTTCTGAGTGACGTACGACAAACATATCGCTGGCCATTGCTTCAAGGTTGCGCAGCGTGTCAAGCAGGCTTTCACCTTTGGTGGTCGCTGAGGTGCTGATATTAAGGTTGATTACATCGGCGGATAACCGTTTGGCAGCTATCTCAAAGGTGGTTCGGGTTCGGGTGCTGGGTTCGAAGAAAAGATTGACGACGGTCTTGCCCCGTAATAGTGGCACCTTTTTCACCGATTGCTGCTCCATGCTGATAAAGGAGTCAGCGGTATCCAGGATCTCGGTCAGCAAAGAGCGGGGAAGGCCTTCGACAGTCAAAAAATGACAGAGCTGCCCACTTGCTGTGAGTTGTATTTGCGGTGATTCAGCGACTAGCCCCATAAGCTGTACAGTCTACCTAAAAGAGGATATTTGGGAAAAGAATTTATGATTTTTTTCACTTCAGTATTAATTTTGTCGGCGCTCATCAGAATGTGACAGCTCCTGTATTTCAAGTTTTAGCGTGTCAGGACCTGATAATTTGATGCGTTGGTTGTTTGCAAGAGTCAGCGTGTGTGCGGCCACATCGGCCTTGATGGGTAGTTCATTGGCATTCAGATCAATCAATACTGCAAGGGTAACGCTGGCTGGCCGTCCAACTTCGAACAGGACATTTAACGCTGCCCGCACGGTGCGGCCCGACATGAGTACGTCATCTATCAGAATGATATTTCTGTCCTGCGTGGACACGGGCAGTGCTGATGGTTTGACCTTGGGATTCAGGCCAACACGTGTAAAGTCATCTCGATAGAAGGAGATATCGAGTGTGCCCAGCGGATCACAGATCAGTCCCGCATCAACCATCTTGTGATGCAACCTGGTTGCCAACCACGCTCCGCCGGAATGGATACCGATCAGCAGGGGCGATGCCAGGGATTTGCGCTCTATATAATCTGCCAGTTTGGTATAAAGCAGATCAAGCATCTGGTCGGCTGATGGTAAATTTTGTTGTTCCATAAGATCACTCATCGCTGCTTACTTTTGGCTGAACTCTAAACCAGCTTTCAAGGATTAGCTTGGCCGCCATACTGTCTATGCTAATATTTTGTCCCTGGCGCGAATCAAAAGTCATTATTTGTGACTTTGCCTCGAAAGTGGATAGTCTTTCGTCCATGCTAAAACTGGGCTTGTGAAATCGTCCGTGTAGCCTGTTGCAGAACTTTCTGGCGCGAATGGCCATCTCACTTTTTGAGCCGTCCATGTTCAGGGGGTTGCCTACCAAAAAAGCATCGGGTTGCCACTGGGCTATAAGCTTGGCCAGTTCCGCCCAGTCAGGAATGCCGTCCTTTGCTGGAAGAGCAGCAAGCGTTGAGGCTGTTCCCGTTATCTCCTGGCCAACAGCCACGCCGATACGCTTGGTGCCAAAATCAAAAGCGAGGATTCGGCGCCGACCGCCGCTATTGGATTTAGGCATGCCCGGCGTAGCTGGATACTTGATTCAGATTGATGCCAAGCAAACGAGCAGCAGCGCCAAGGCGCTCTTCGCTGGGAGTATGGAAAACAATATCTATATCGGCTGGCACAGTGAACCAGTAATTATTTGCGCACTCTCGCTCCAGCTGCCCTTTACCCCAACCGGCGTAACCCAGTGCAATCATATACTCTTCAGGGCCTTCATTTTGTGCTATTGAGGTGAGTATATCCCGTGAAGTTGTCAAACTGATCTCTGTAGATACTGAAACTGTGGATTGCCATTCACGATTTTTGCAGTGCAGGATAAAGCCTCTGTCGGGCTGGAGCGGGCCACCCGCATAGATTGGCAGCTGATCATTGCTGACGGTATCAATATCAACATCAATATTCATCTGCCGAAATACTTCTTGCAGAAAAACTCCCGTAGGACGGTTGATCACCAGCCCCATGGCACCGGCCTCATCATGTTCGCAGATATAGGTGACTGTATTTTCGAACCCTGAAGCTTCCATATGTGGCATCGCGATCAGAAACTGATTTTTAAGTGAGCTGTTGTAGTGTTTGTCGGCCATGATAGTTTAACTGGGTCTGAGTGAATGATTTCGGCCCTCCAGAAGTTCAAGTCAGAGAGCGGGTGTTTGGCCATCCTTGCTGAAAACCCAGGTTCGGGTAATCTCCAGCAGATCATACTGGCGTCGCAGCTGTTCTGGGAACGGTGCAAAGGGTGATGCCAACCTTACAATACGCACGGCTGCATCATCCAGCAACTTATGCCCGGAGGAGCGCTGTACCTGAATATTTTTCACCGTGCCATCAGGCAGAAGCGCAACGGTTAATCTAAGATTACCGTAGATTCTACGCTTTCTGGCTTCTGCTGGGTAATTCAATTTGCCTATTCGGTGAATTTTTTTTATCCACTGGGTGACATAGTAAGCGTCCTCCGTCTTAAGCGCAGAAACAGAACTGATCTGGTAGGTTCGTGTATCGCGGGTTCTGGTTTGGTCGATGATACCCAGTTGGATCTCAAGGCTTGCAAGGGAGAGCTCCTTTCGAAGCGGAGACAGGTCGGTACTGTCGTGGCTCCTGGTTTCCACTGGCTCTTCAGCTATTAGCTCCGGATCAACCGTTCGCGTACTGGTTGTGCTCTTCAGAATCTGCTCGTTCGCTAAGGAATGTTGTTGTGGCGCGGCCTCGGGGTAAACTGGCCGAGTTTGTTTTATCTCTTGGTCAGTATAATTGGCTGGTTCAGTGGTTGTGGGTGCTTGTTTGTCTTCAAGGTCACCGCTACCCAGTTGGTTCTCTTGAGCCATGAAATCGGCTTCTTTTGGCGCTTCATCCGAGGGTGTGTTAGTGAGTGTAACCTCGATTATCTGGCGCGGCACTGCCGATTTAAACAGATCAAAACTAATACCCAGTATGAGCGTGACATGTATGCTAATGGCCAGAAACAGGGTGAAAAATAACCTGTCACCGGTACTCACGACCGGTTCTACTGCAGGCTGTGTTTTATTCATACTGTCTGCGTTCGCAGATTCAGTGAGCCAGTCTAATTGAAATGCAGTCCATTAGACGGCTCCCTATATCCAGTGAAAAAGCGCTATCCAGCTCCCGGATACAGGTAGGGCTGGTAACGTTAATTTCGGTCAAATAATCCCCGATCACATCAAGTCCGACAAAAAGTAACCCTCTCTCTTTGAGTTTAGCGCTGACCTGTCCGCATATCCAACGGTCACGCTCGGTGAGCTCGACACCAACACCCGAACCACCGGCTGCCAGATTGCCTCTGCTTTCGCCCTGTGCGGGAATTCTCGCTAATGCGTAGTCCAGAGGTTCGCCATCAATCATCAGAATACGCTTGTCCCCAGAGCTGATTTGCGGAATATATTTTTGGGCCATTATCTGCTGTGTTCCTGAATCTGTCAGGGTTTCAAGTATCACATTAACATTGAAATCAGATTTGCAGGCACGAAACACCCCGGTTCCACCCATGCCGTCAAGTGGCTTGAATATCACGTCTGAATGTTTCTGGTGAAACGCCTTTAACTTATTGATCTTTCGAGTCACCAGCAAAGGAGGGCAGCATTGAGGAAACTGTGTTGCGAAGAGTTTCTCGTTAAAATCGTGCAGACTGCGGGGGCGATTGACAACCAGTGTGCCCTCCCTTTCTGCCTGCTCCAGAATATGGGTTGAGTAGAGAAACTCCATATCGAAGGGTGGATCCTTGCGCATTAATATTACATCGGGTTCTGTAAGGCTTATCTCTCGTTGGGCACCTAGCTCAAACCAGTGATCTGGATCTCTAAAGACCTTTAACTCACAAGCATCAGCCCTGGCTAGCCCTTCCTGTAGGTAGATATCCTGCTGTTCCATATACAGCAGATTCCAGCCCCTGTCCTGCGCAGCCCAAAGCATCGCCATGGTGCTGTCCTTTTTATAATTGATAAGACTGATCGGATCCATCACTACACCGAGTGTTATTGTCATTGCTGTTTCCTGTAGCGCTACTGGTTACTGTAGATTGCCAAATACCTATTGTTTGATTGTATCGGCTAAT
>CAYYRK010000005.1:0-11361 GCA_964473915.1 uncultured Pseudomonadales bacterium | reverse complement strand
CGCTACTGGTTACTGTAGATTGCCAAATACCTATTGTTTGATTGTATCGGCTAATCGCTCCTGAAGGAAACGCTATACTCAGTACCCGATCCCGAGTTTAAAAGTGGCACGGTAAAACAAGATTATGTAAATTGCCCCGGTTTATTTTTAGATGCCGGCGTTAAATCGGTGGAGGCAAAAACTGTTACTTTCCCCATATTCGACTATTCTTCAGTTAGCAAATGGATTCACAATGCTTGGGACAGTGAAAATGAGCGCACAATTTGATGAGCTGAAAGTGATGGTTGTCGATGACAGCAAAACCATCCGCCGCACAGCTGAAAATTTACTTAAGAAGGCAGGTTGCCAAGTTATCACCGCTATAGACGGTTTTGATGCGTTAGCAAAGACAGCTCACAACCGGCCGGACATTATTTTTGTGGATATCATGATGCCACGGCTGGATGGTTATCAGGTCTGCTCACTGATTAAAAACAACAAACAGTTTAAAGCCACACCGGTCATTATGTTATCGAGTAAAGATGGACTGTTTGACAGGGCAAAGGGGCGAGTTGTTGGCTCCGATCAATACTTGACAAAGCCGTTCAGCAAAGATGAGATGCTTGGCGCAATATCCGAGCATGTACAGCGATCAGATGTTGCGCGCGAAAAAGATTAACAGGATGAGACCGTTTTACAAAACAGAGATCCCATAAAATGGTTGACCTCTGCTTTTTGTTGAAAGAGTTGCCAACCTTGCTATTGGCAACTCTTTCGTATTGATCAGGGAGATGGCAACGCATTTTTTCTTCGACCTATGTTTTATGCGTGGGTCTTAAAATTATAAATTTGGGCAGTGACTGGTGATATAGTTATGACGCGAATATTAATAGTTGATGATTCTCCAACAGAAACCTTAGCCTTCGCTTCGATTCTCAAGGAAAGTGGTCACGAAGTCCTCACCGCAGCAGATGGGGGCGAGGGCATAAAAATTGCCTGCGAGGAGATACCCGACCTAGTGTTAATGGATGTTGTCATGCCTGAGCTTAATGGTTTTCAGGCCACCCGGCAATTAACGCGCAACCCGGATACTGCCCATATTCCGGTGGTCATAATTACGACCAAAAACCAGGAGACAGACAGAGTCTGGGGTGCTCGGCAGGGTGCCAAAGGTTATCTGGTCAAACCTGTGGATAAGGCGCTGCTCCTGTCCACCATCGCACAGCTACTCGATAAGCGGTAGCCTGATTATGTTCACGGAAAATCACAAAAATCCCTTTAAGCTTTTAAAAGAGATGGATGAGCGGAGTCGGCTGTCCGCAACAGAAGCAGTGTTTCACGAGCAAGCTGATAACGCCTGGCGCGGGATAGGTTTTTTGGTGGATGGGCAGCGTTTAATAGCCCCGATGGGAGAGGTGGAAGAGGTGATTCGTGTGCCGGCCTGCACCAAACTTCCAGGCGTTAAGCCATGGCTTAACGGTGTCGCAAATATTCGCGGAAGGCTGCTGTCAGTAGTTGATCTCGGTGCATTTTTTGGCGAACAATCGGCCATTTCCTCGCACAAAAGAAGAGTGTTAATTATAAAATTGGGTGATATCTATACTGGGGTGATTGTTCGGGAAGTCCTGGGGCTGCACAGCTTCAGTGAAGGTATGAGTAGGGAGGGAGTGGAGATAGGCGCAAGATTCAAGCCCTATGTTGAGGGTAAATTTGAAGTCGATAATGAGAGCTGGACTGTTTTCAGTTTGTTCAAATTGGTGCAGGCTCCGGCCTTTCTTCAGGTGGCGTTGTAGGTGCTGTCGGTTCGGAAAGGTCAGGTTCAAGATTTGGTTTGGGAGTTCTAAGGATGAAAACAAAAAAAACAGGTGCTGGTATAAGCAGCAGCCGCGAAATCCTCGGGTTGATGGTGCTGTTGGCATTTTCAATCATTGGATTTATTACTATTTTAGTGATTACAGGCACCGAAGGGAAACGTGACAAGCAGTACATTCGCTATGCTGGTGAATTGAGGGTGCTGTCGCAGGAAATTGCCAAAAATGCGAAGGAGGCCGTGCATGGTGGTGAGAAAGGCTTCTCTGGATTAAATGATGCCACTAACAAATTTAACCGTCATTGGGAGTACCTGAAAAATGGCAATTCCGACGAGGGGCTGCCAGCTAGTCCACTTCTGGTTCAGTACGAGATGAGCGCGGTCGAGACCATCTGGCTAAATGTTCAGCTTGATGCCAAGCAGATTATGAGCAGTCAGGAATCGCTGGTTTCTCTGAATCAGGCAAGATCTACTCTGAAAAAAGCTGTCCCCGCATTACAAGCAGATTACGGCACAATGGTTGCCGTGTTGCTGGCTAACAAGGCTAGTCCTACTCGAGTAGCCACGATGCAGCGTCAATCCGGACTTGCAGAAAGAATTTTGCGCAATGTGACTATTATTCTTGAGGGAGGCGGAGACGCGGTATTGGCAAAGAGCTCTCTGGTTGCAGACCTGAAGGAGTTTGGTGATATTTATGACTTTACACTAAAAGAGATCCCTAGGCTGAATTCACGGAATGATAGCCAACTAAAAGAGATTTTGGGCAATATCACCAACCAGTACCAATTGATTGACCAAAATACTGGTCAGCTGATTGATGGTTCCTCTGGACTTGTCCAGATGCGTGAAGCCGCAAATACCATTTCCGAGGTATCTGCTGGTTTGCTTGAAGCGACTTCAGCGTTGACAGAACATTTACAAAACCTGCCCAAAGAGCGGCAAGTTCAGGCCTGGATGGGCTATGTTTGTGGCATTTTGGCTTTGGCTATAATCGCGTTGCTGGGAGTGACTATTTACCGAGATACTCGCGCCAGGCTGAAGGAGCAATCTGATGCCAATACTCGTAACCAGGAGGCTATTTTGAGGCTGTTGGATGAAATTGCTGACCTTGCAGATGGTGATTTAACCGCCAGTGCTACGGTAACAGAGGATTTCACCGGTGCGATCGCTGATTCCATCAATTTTTCCATCGACCAGCTGCGTAGCCTGGTTATTGCTATTAACCAAAACTCTATCCATGTACTGAATGCTGCCAAAAAAGCCCAAGCGACGGCCTCACACCTGACCAAGGCATCAACCAGTCAAGCCCAGCAAATTAGTGAGGCAACCTCCTCGATTAACCAGATCGCAAGCTCAATGGATACCGTCTCGGGCAGTGCAGATGAATCTTCCAAGGTGGCAGAACGTTCAGTTGTGATTGCTAACAAGGGAGCCGGAGCGGTACAGAATACCATTAACGGCATGGACAGTATTCGGGAGAAGATCCAGAAAACATCTAAACAAATCAAGCGGCTGGGTGAAAGTTCACAGGAGATTGGTGATATTGTTTCATTGATTAATGACATTGCCGATCAGACCAATATCCTATCGCTTAACGCCGCTATACAAGCGTCGATGGCAGGTGATGCTGGTCGCGGATTTGCAGTGGTAGCTGACGAGGTGCAGCGTCTTGCTGAACGTTCCGGGGCTGCTACCAAGCAGATTGAAGTTCTGGTTAAAACTATTCAGGCCGACACCAATGATGCCGTGATCTCTATGGAACAGACCACTGCAGAGGTCGTCCAGGGAGCGAGATTAGCACAGGATGCCGGTGTGGCACTGGGTGAAATCGAAGAAGTATCCAATGATCTGGCAAAATTGATTCAGGGAATATCGAGTGCGGCTGGCACCCAATCAGAAGCAGCCAACCAGATCTCTTCTAGTATGAATATCATTCAGGAAATCACTTCTCAAGCCACCTCTGGCACCACCGCAACCGCCACATCTATTGGTCGAATGGCTGATATGGCTACGGAGATGAGTGCTGCTGTAGCTGGCTTTAAGCTGCCCAAGGGTGACCTTAGAAAAATCAGTGTGCCCAGCCCTGTTAATGCCGATGGATGAAGGGACCAACGGACAGGGTCGTGATATATCTATTGTTCAGGAAATTGTCGAACTTAGGATCGATCTATTGGGGAAAAGCTGAATTTAGCGAAGTTTTCCTCGCTACGATTGAGTCCTGCAGGTTCCTGAGTTCCTTGGGGGAGCAGTGTTACATCGTCTGTTTTGATGCATAGGTCCGCATCGGATAATGAATTCAAGTGAGACTAGGCTGTGAGTAGATCTTCTACAGAAAATGATCAGGTGAATATGGGGAACCCCCCTGAAGTTATTGGCATTGACTGGGTCAAGCAGAATGTCGCGCAAGCGCTGTTGCAGGCCGAAGACAATCTGAAGCGCTTTCTGGATGAAGGGCGCGATGAGTTTGATCTTCAAGCATGCCGAGACTCTGTTCATCAGGTTCATGCTTCATTACAAATGGTCGGCCTGGAAGGTGCAATCTATCTGATTGAAGACCTTGAACTGTTGCTTGATCAGTTGCTGGACGGTGGCCTTCAGGGTGATGATCAAGTCTGGATAACCATTGTTCAGGCTATTTTGTATCTGCCTTGTTATCTGAATGACGTGGCCCGTAATGGAAAAGAATCCCCTCAGTTACTGATGGGTGCGATCAATGATATTCGTACAGTTATCGGGGCGCCTACCCTAACGCAAAGGGATCTCTTTGACCCGTATCTGGGTGAAGCTCTTTCTCTGGCTGATGAAGATGCCCGAGGGCGATATATTGCCGAAGGCAAAAACAATATTCGTAAAATAAGGCAAGTCTTCCAATTCTCTCTGATCAAGCTTATTCGCAATGAAAACGTCAAGATTAATCTAGGTCGAACACTTAATTCTCTGGAACTCATGCGTCAAAGCACGCAGGGTTCTCGGATCAGCCAATTATGGGATGTTACTGCTGCGCTGGTTGAGGGGCTGATCAATGACTCAATTGAACTAAACCCAGACACACTGAAACTGCTTCGTAAAACAGACGGTGAAATCAAACAGCTGGCTGATTCAGGCGTCGATGGCCTGGACCGTAACCCCAACGAGGCCCTGCTCAAGGGTATGCTCTATTTTGTGGCCAGTTGTGAGGATAATGCCCCGCACATACAAACCATAAAAAACCGATATCGCCTCTCAGATCACAGGCTGACAGAAATCTCGGGGCAATCGATCCATCTTGGTGGCCCCGATACACAAACCGTAGAGACGGTCGTGTCTTTATTGAAGGAAGATCTGGAGCAGATTAAAGATACCATCGATCTTTATGTGCGTAGTGAAGCTAAAAGCAGTGCTGATCTTGCTCTGCTTGAGCCCAGCATGCGGCAGATGGCGGGGGTACTTGAACTTTTAGATCTTGAAATCCCCCGTTCAGTTGTCGTAGATCAACTGGCTGTTATAACAACCTGTACGGAAATCCAACAGGAATTTTCCAGTGATCAGTTGCTACAAATGGCTGAAGCTTTACTGTTTGTTGAAGCTGAGCTGGATAGCCTGACAGGAGCGGGTGGAGGCTCAGGAATTGAAAATCGTGATGTGTATATCGCGCAGGCCACAGGTGCCGTTATTGCTGCAAGTCTTGTTAATTTGTGCCAGGTTAAGGAAGCGATCCATGTTTTCATAGAGCAGGGAAATAGCACCAATCAGCTTGAACAGGTACCAGCATTGTTGCGTGAAGCTTACGGTAATCTGTTAATGATTTCACTTAATACTGCGGGCCAGCTGGTATTTTCTGCGGCGCAGTATGTGGAAGATGATATTCTGAGGAAGAGTACGACACCAACATTAAAGGTTATGGAAACTCTGGCTGATGTGATCAGCAGGGTCGAGCATTATCTTGAAAAACTAGCAGAAGGCCAGTGGGCCAGCCACGAAGATATTAATCAGGCTAAGGCAGGAATTGCTAGCCTTGGCTACCCAGTGGATCAGTTAGAAGGGATTGTTAGCGACGTTGATGAACTTGCTGAGGCTATCTACGAAACAGATGGCCTTGATTCTGTGGTGACGGAAGATACCCAACCGCCCCCTGTGCATGAAATACCGGAGGAAAATATAGCCGGAGCCTCACCAGAGATATCTAGCGAGCAGGTTACAGCGGATGCGGCTGAAGATGCTGCCCCCGAAGAGCTGTCGCTGCAGGAAGATGAAGAAATTCTTGAGATCTTTGCTGAAGAGGTTGACGAAGTATTAGAGGAGATCGCTCAACACTGGCAGCTTTATACTGTTGATACCAGCAATAAAGCTGCGCTGGGAGAGGTGCGACGCGGATTTCATACACTGAAAGGCAGCGGCCGGATGGTAGATGCTGGCGAATTTGCTGAATTGGCCTGGTCTATCGAGCATCTGCTGAACCAGGTATTAGAGGGCGGGATCGATTCAGGTCCTGAAATTACCGCTTTGGTAGACCAGGTGCGGGGTTGCATGCCGGGATTAATGGCGCAATTCAAAGCAAAACAGCCCTATGACGATGTGAGTGAGTTGATACATCATGCCAGTTGTCTGGCATCAGGAGAACCCTGCGCTCCCACCGAGGCTACACCCCCTCCTATCGAATTACCTGGTGTTGCTGACGCCGAAGAAGAAACGTTACTTTCACTCTTTATCGCAGAGTCTGGCGTTCTTCTGGATACGATTTCCAAGTTTCTGGATGAAGCAAAGAGTGTCGGTAGACCCGTGCCCGTTAGTGATGCACTCGTGCGTGCTTTTCATACCTTAAAAGGGAGCGCCTATACGGTTGGGTTTGAGCATATTGGTGAAATTGCAGCTGCCGCCGAGGAGCTTGTCCGCACCCTGCGTGAACACCATATCGCTGTAGCCGAAGAGGCTCAAACGCTGTTTGCACAGGTCTGCTCACTGGTTAGCTCAGTGATAGCTGATCTGCCGGAAAAACCGGAAGGTTTGATTGAAAATCATGATGAGTGGCGGGCAAAAATTGATGGGCTTTGCCAGGAAGTTATTGGGGCGCAGCATTCTAATGCTGATCAACCTGCTATTTCACCGATCATCACCTTTATGCAAAATAACATGGAGGTTATATGCAGAGCACAGGAGCTTTTTGAACAGTGGCGGCCAAAGCCGGATAGCTCAGCAGCACAACTGACGGAACTGCTTGAAATAACAGCAGGTATTATCCAGGATGCAAAGGCGGCTGGTCTGCCAGACCTACAACAGTTGGTTGAATCATTAGCCCGTAGTTATACCACCATCAGCCGTGAGCGTCTGGTATCTGACGAACCGGTTCTTGATGCCCTAAGTCATGCCCATGAGGGTCTGCTCAAGATGGTTGACCAGATGGCGGCAGGACTTGATATTAACTCCGCAGAAACCCTGGTTGATTTGCTCGATCAAGCTGTTACACAGCGGCAAGAAACAACCGAGGCTGAGTCTTTTGTCAGGACTGAATCAACACTTAAAACTGAGTTGGCATCCGAAGCTGCGGCATCGCGCTCCAGCCTTGACCGAATTGATGAACAGGATCAGGAGCTGGTTAATATCTTCCTCGAAGAAGCGGAAGAGATTATTGACAGCGTGGCTGAAGCGAAGCAGCGCTGGATGGAAAATCCTGACGATCTTGATGCAGTAGATGCGCTGAAACGCAGCCTCCACACACTCAAAGGTGGTGCAAGAATGGCTGGGGTTGTCAGCATGGGCGACCTGAGCCACGCTATTGAAACAATCTATCAGGACGTCACGGCAGGCAAATTGGAGCCCTCTGAACCGCTCTTTGAACTGTTGCATGAAGGTGATGACCGGCTGATGGAGATGCTCAATGATCTCAAAGCCAGTTACAGCTGTAACCGGGCCGATGATCTGATCGCAAAAGTCAGCAGTTTTCACAAGAAAGATAGCAGTGTTACCGAGGAAACACCTATCTCAACTCGCCCAGCTGAGCCGGAAATTGAATCTCTGATCTTTGATACCGGTCTTGGTGGAACGGTTGAGGGTGATGCCAGGCAGATCGAAGCCTATTTTAAAGAGACGAAGGATCTATGCCCCCAGCTGGCCCACAACATTCAACTTTCCACACAGAGTGATGCAGACAAAGACAGGTGTCATGCTGAAATTGCTAAGCTGGTTGTTGACCTCAACGTCCGCTCTCTGGCGGCGGGGGTCCATGAAATTGGCGATCTGTGCCAGATCTTCATAGAAGTAGTAAAAAATGTCGAGTCCGAAGAGTTGGCGGATGCTGAAGTCCAGACAGAGCTATCCGAGTGGCTGGAGCGCATCCAGTCGAGTTACCGTGAGGCGCAGGAAGCTGCAGCAGGGCCTTTGTCGCAGCTTGCCAGCCAGCCTGAACCGCAGCAAAGGGTTGCGGTAAAAGAGACAACTACAGCAAAAGAGACCAGCAGGAGTGATGTAGAGGCACAGGATACTGTTCGGGTATCTTCAGCGCTGCTCGAAAATCTTGTCGATCTTGCGGGTGAAACCAGCGTATCGCGTTCACGTATTGAGCAGCAGGTCAGTAATTTCCGGTACACCATTAGCGAGGTGGATGCGACCATCGATCGTTTACGGGAACAGTTACGGCGACTAGATAGAGAGACTGAGGCCCAAATACTCTTCCGTCAGGACCGGGAGGGGCCAGAACATATGGGGTTTGATCCGCTGGAAATGGATCGCTATAGTCGTATCCAGGAGCTGTCGCGAGGCCTCATCGAGTCAACATCTGACCTGCTTGACCTGAAAGAGACGCTGAGTGACCGTACCCGCTATACAGAAAATCTGTTACTCGCCCAATCAAGAATCAATACCGAGTTGCAGGAAGGCCTGATGAAAACCCGGATGGTACCATTCTCCAGGATGGTGCCTCGCCTGCGTAGAGTCGTGCGGCAGATCAGCGGCGAGGTGGGAAAGCAGGTAGTATTTCGACTCAAAAATGCAGATGCAGAGCTGGACAGGACGCTGCTTGATCATATGATCGCACCGCTCGAGCATATGCTGCGTAACGCAGTGGATCACGGTATCGAATCTGCCGAGCAAAGAGATAAAGCGGGTAAGCCGGAAAAAGGGGTTATTGAACTGTATTGTGGTCGCGATGGTAGTGACGTAATACTCAGGCTCAGTGATGACGGCGCGGGTATTGATATCGAAACAGTGCGCAGCAAAGCGATAGAGCGCAACCTGATGACCGCAGATTCCGAACTAAGTGACCGTGAGATATTGCAATTTATTCTTCACGCTGGCTTCAGTACAGCGAAAAACGTTACCCAAATCTCAGGCCGCGGTGTTGGCATGGATGTGGTACGCAGCGAAATCAAGCGACTCAACGGCAGTATTGAGATCGACTCCACCACTGGCAAGGGCAGCGTCTTTACCATTCGCTTGCCGTTCACCGTGGCGATGAATCGAGCCCTTATGGTGACTGTCGGAGAGGAAATTTATGCTCTGCCGCTCAACTCAATTGAGGGGGTCGTGAGGGTTAGCCCTTATGAGCTGGAGGAATACTATCAAGCGGATGGTTCAAAATTTGAATATGCTGGCCAGGCGTATGACCTCCATTATCTTGGGGAATACCTCGGGTTTGCTAACAGCCTGCAGATGAAAAATCAATCCATGCCGCTACCCGTGCTGTTAGTAAGAACTGCTGAAAAGACTGCGGCAATTCAGGTTGATAGCATCAGCGGCAGCCGGGAGATTGTGGTTAAATCGCTCGGGCCACAGCTCGGCGCGATCACCGGCATGTCGGGCGCGACTATTTTGGGCGATGGACGAGTGGTCCTGATTTTGGATATGCCCGCCATGGTCCGTTCCATGATGGCAGGCCGAAGCACGCAGCCTGTCCCGGCACTAGAGGTGATCAAGACATCAGAAAACTTGCAGGTGATGGTGGTTGATGATTCTGTCACTGTCCGCAAAGTGGCATCGCGGATTTTGCAGCGTAATAGTATGGATGTTATCGTGGCCAAAGATGGTGTTGAAGCTGTGACCAAGCTACAGGATACACTGCCCGATATCATGCTGTTGGATATAGAGATGCCAAGAATGGACGGCTTTGAACTAGCAACACTGATGCACCATGATGACCGTTTGCGCGATGTGCCGATCATTATGGTGACCTCCAGAACAGGCCAAAAACACCGGGATCGAGCTAAAGAGATAGGCGTAGACCGTTTTATGGGCAAACCTTTTCAGGAAGCTGAACTGCTCCAGGCTATTGCTGAGTTGACTAGCTTTGAAACTCCTGAAATAGCATCATAAAAATATAGCTAAAGGTTTATAAATCAATATGACAGATGAATCTATTAAAGCTGTAGGGGTGGTTCTTCAGGATCGGGAACTGCTTTTGCCAGCAAGCACCTTGGCCGAAGTGACACCTCTTGCCGGTCTGATTGCAGAGTCATGTTTGCAGCGGTGGATTTTGGGGCATAAGCACTGGAAAAATTTACGGATGCCGGTCATCTCCTTTGAACTGCTGGCAGGTGGTAGTTTGAAGCACCATACTGAGCAAGCCAGAATTGCCGTATTCAACCGTTATACAGAAAATGGTGCCCTGCCTTTCTGGGGTATGTTGATTCAGGGAGAACCTCGCGTATTCACCCTGAATAAGCTGGATATCGCTGAACAGGAAAATCCGCACAATGATGCCGAGCTGATGTCAATTCAGTGCAAGGGACAGCATGCCAGCATCCCCAATCTTGAATATATAGAGAAAGCATTGGCCCAGGCAGGCGCTGTCTGAAGTCCTCCTAACCAAGCTGCATATCACCCCATTGATATTGCAGAATACTCAACGCCGCAATAGGCGCAGTTTCTGTTCTGAGGATTCGCGGCCCCAAATTGATAGATTGGAACCCAAAGCTTTCTGCCAGGCTGACTTCATTTTCTGTTAACCCGCCTTCTGGCCCGGTAAAAAGTGCTGCAGTTGCGGGTATCGAAGTGGTTGGCACTCCGTGGCGGGCACTTGGCTCAAGCACCAGTTTGACATCAGCTTTTACTTTGGCCAACCATATTGCAGCGGTCATCGGCGGCTGAATATCAGGCAACAGGGTCCGGCCGCTTTGCTCGCAGGCACTAATGCTGATCTTACGCCAATGACTGAGGCGCTTATCTGATCGTTCACCGCTTAGCTTGACCTCACAGCGCTCAGTAAACAGAGGAGTAATGCTATCTACCCCCAATTCAGTTGCCTTTTGTATGATCAGATCCATACGTTCGCCACGGGACATCCCTACCCCCAGCTGTATCTTTAGAGGAGACTGGCGGTCCTTGTCGATGTGAGCGCCTATGGTTACTGCACTGTTGCGCTTAACGGATGTTGTCAGCTGCGCTTTATATTCGCCGCCCTGGCCATTAAAAAGCACTAGCGCGGCATTTTTTTCAAGACGCAAAACACGGCTCAGATAGTGGCTGATTGTGGCTGGTAGTACTACGTCTGCACCACTTTCAAGTGGCTGGTCGATAAAAATTCTGGGTATACGCATGAACCTAGAATCCTCAGTGTTTCAGGCATCGGGCTTAATGCCCAGATTCTTGCAGATAGTAACCAC
>CAYYRK010000004.1:0-34878 GCA_964473915.1 uncultured Pseudomonadales bacterium | reverse complement strand
GTCTACTATTTATTTTTTCGAATTAAGCTAAAAATATAAATAGATGTAAGCTGTTGATTTAAATGGTGCCCGGGGCCGGAATCGAACCGGCACGGTGTTGCCACCGAGGGATTTTAAGTCCCTTGCGTCTACCAATTTCGCCACCCGGGCAGATTAGAGGTGGGCTTTAACTTCAGATTGATCAGAAAATGGAGGCGCGGGTCGGAATCGAACCGGCGTACACGGAGTTGCAGTCCGCTGCATAACCACTCTGCCACCGCGCCTTTGTTCTTGCTTTTGCAAAAAACCCCGGTCTGCCGGGGTTTAATAATTGGAGCGGGAAACGAGATTCGAACTCGCGACCCCAACCTTGGCAAGGTTGTGCTCTACCAGCTGAGCTATTCCCGCGCAATCTTAAAAATCCACGCCTTCAGGCGAGCCGCTATTTTAGCGGCTCGCCTGCCCCTGTCAAGACGCTTTGCACATCTTATACCAAAGATGTTTTGTCCGGTCTCATTTCCAGGCCATCTATTCAGTTTTTTGGTGACGGCTGACGGTTGGAGCGCTGGTCATCCCAGTCAAGATTTCTGGGATCATACCAATCCATCTCTTTAAGAGTCGCATGACAGGTAGGTTCTGAAAGTGTATCCCAAAGCGCCTGGAATGCCTCAAGGCCCCTCTCCCTTCGGAGAGTTCTTGGGGATTGCAGCTGCACAGTGATTTCCGGTAGTCTGAGTGCTTCACCCAAGGTACCAGGCACCAGGTATTCTCGGCCCAGATATTGAACCTTGTGCGTTCTACGCCGCAGCACTTTTTCCAGCGCACTGACCGCTTCCAGCGCTCGCTCTATATTAAAATCATCACTATCCATAGTTAGATCAGCACCCATAGGTAATCACTCCTGAATCATCCAGGCCTGCGAGGCACGAGGCATTGCTAGTGCTTATAGTCTATCATCTCCCTGACGACAAGAAGCGCTGAACCTGCGCCAAACTCCTCTACAACAGATCGATAGGCGCTCAGGATCACCAGCACATCATAATCAAAATAGATCAGATGTTCAGCCCATTTTACCGGCCTTAAACTTAAATCACCTTGCTATAAAAACTGGTTCTCATTATTATTTTCGCCCTAAGGCAGCCTATAGATAAATTGTGTCTTATAAAAAAACAACCCATTAGGCTGGTTTACTTGATCTGATTCCCAATTTGTTTAAACTCGAGCCCATTATTTAATCAACAAACCCGATGGGTCTGGAAGCATCTTGGCTATTAACATCCTTTCAATGAAAAATAGGGAGTTTCATGACTGCATTTAATCATCCTGTCTACCAGTACGATGTGGTACGCAAGTTTGCCATCATGTCGGTCGTTTGGGGAATTGTAGGGATGCTGGTCGGTGTGCTGATTGCATCACAGCTTGCTTGGCCCAGCATTATGTATACCGACCTCCCCTGGCTAACTTTTGGCCGGTTACGACCACTACACACCAATGCTGTTATTTTTGCCTTTGGTGGCTGCGCACTTTTTGCAACCTCCTACTATGTGGTTCAACGCACCTGCCAGGCAACGCTGTTTGCACCCAGGTTAGCTCGGTTTACCTTCTGGGGTTGGCAGATGGTCATTGTTTTAGCCGCTATTAGCCTGCCTATGGGGATCACCTCTGCTAAAGAGTATGCAGAACTTGAATGGCCTATTGACCTGCTCCTTGCAGTGGTGTGGGTGTGCTATGCAATTGTATTTTTTGGCACCATCGTTAAAAGAAAAACATCTCACATCTATGTCGCCAACTGGTTTTACGGTGCCTTTATTATCACAATTGCAGTGCTACACATTTTAAACAGCCTGTCGGTACCGGTTACGCTAACCAAGTCCTATTCAATCTATGCTGGTGCAGTGGATGCCATGATGCAATGGTGGTATGGGCACAATGCAGTTGGCTTTTTCCTCACTGCCGGATTTTTGGGAATCATGTACTATTTTGTACCCAAGCAGACAGGAGGCCCCGTCTATTCATACCGATTATCCATTGTCCATTTCTGGGCGCTGATTTCTATTTACATCTGGGCTGGGCCGCACCACTTACACTACACAGCCCTGCCCAACTGGACTCAAACTCTGGGCATGGTCATGTCGCTGGTTCTGCTGGCACCCTCCTGGGGTGGCATGATCAACGGCATCATGACGCTCTCAGGTGCCTGGCATAAGTTGCGTACTGACCCAATACTCAAGTTCCTTATCGTATCCCTTTCCTTCTACGGCATGTCAACCTTTGAAGGCCCCATGATGGCGATCAAAACCGTCAATGCACTTTCCCACTATACCGACTGGACTATCGGCCATGTACACTCCGGCGCTTTGGGCTGGGTGGCGATGGTTTCTATCGGCGCGCTCTATCACCTGATTCCGGTGATGTATGGTCGCAAATTTGGGCAGATGTATAGCATTTCGCTGATCAATGTTCATTTCTGGCTGGCGACCATCGGCACCGTGCTCTACATCGTGTCCATGTGGGTTAACGGTATTATGCAGGGCCTGATGTGGCGAGCCTTTAACGATGATGGCACGTTAACCTATACCTTTGTGGAATCGGTCGAGGCCAGTTATATTGGCTATATCGTGCGGGCAATCGGCGGCGCTATATTCCTGCTGGGGATGTTGATCATGGCCTACAACGTCTGGAAAACAATGAACGCACCACAGCCAGATGCCGTTGAATCCGAATCGGCCGCACAACCAGCCTAAGGAAGGAAGACTATGAATCACAGCATAATTGAAAAAAATCTGGGCTTGATGATTATTCTTATTCTGGTGGCTATCAGTTTTGGGGGGTTAGCAGAGATTGTTCCTCTGTTTTTTCTGAAACAAACCACTGAACCCATCACCGGTCTCAAGCCACTCTCAGCATTAGAACTGGAGGGGCGTGACATCTATATACGAGATGGCTGCCACACCTGCCACAGCCAGATGATCCGACCATTCCGTGCTGAAACAGAGCGTTATGGCCATTATTCTGTAGCGGGAGAGAGTGTTTACGAACACCCCTTCCTCTGGGGATCTAAACGTACCGGGCCAGATTTAGCTCGCGTTGGTGGCCGTTACAGTGACGATTGGCACCGCGTGCACCTATATAACCCACGCGATGTGGTACCTGAATCCAACATGCCTCCTTTCCCCTGGCTTTTTGAAGCGGAGCTAGATGCCACGCTAACTGGCAAGAAAATGGCAGCGCTGCGCAAGGTGGGAGTCCCCTATACAGATGATGATATTGCTGGGGCTGAGGGCAAGGTAAAGGGCAAGCTTGAGATAGATGCTCTTCTTGTCTATCTGCAGCAATTGGGTACCGTACTGAAAGACAAGCGCTAATGGATATTAACGACTTGCGCGGTATCGGCACACTACTGGTAATGATCGCCTTTATCAGCATCTGTATATGGGCCTACAATCCCAAACGCAAAAAACAGTTCGACGATGCCGCGCAGCTACCCTTCAGCGAAGAAAATGAAAATAAAATGAATAGCAGGCTCGACCAGGAGAAGAAACCTCATGAGTAGTTTCTGGAGTATATGGATAACCGTAATAACCCTTGGCTCCCTAATCGGCTGCTGGTGGCTTTTATTCGCTACCCGCAAAGGCGAGCCCAGCCACGATGATCAAATCTCAAGTACTGGGCATACTTTTGATGGCATTGAAGAGTACGATAACCCGCTACCACGCTGGTGGTTTTACCTGTTTATCGTGACCATTATATTTGCAGCAGTTTATCTTGTTCTTTACCCCGGTCTTGGCAACTACAAGGGTTATTTTGGCTGGACTCAGGAATCCGCCTGGGAGCAGGAACAAAACAGTGCCGCCGAGAAATACGACCCTATCTTTGATGCTTATGCTCAGCAGTCTATCGAGGAGCTGCAGTCAAACCAGAAGGCGCTGCTATCCGGTCAGAGAATTTTCGCCAACAACTGCTCCCTATGTCATGGATCGGCTGCAACCGGCAGCCGCGGATTCCCCAACCTGATCGACGCTGACTGGTTATACGGCAGCGATCCAGAGGCAATCAAAACTTCAATTATGCATGGCCGTAACGGGCAGATGCCGCCTTGGGAGGCCGTGTTGGGTGCCGAAGGGGTTGAAGCCACCGCCGCTTATATTTTATCCCTGTCTGGGCGTAAAGCCGACACAGGCAAAGCCGCCGCAGGAAAAACCCACTACAGTACAACCTGCATCGCCTGCCACGGTGTGGATGGCAAGGGCAATGCCGCCATGGGTGCGCCCAACCTGACAGATAACACCTGGCTTTATGGCGGCTCCATTGAGGATATCAAGGAGAGTATTCGTTCAGGAAGAAAGGGGCAGATGCCCGCTCACAAGGAGCTACTGGGTGAAGCCAAGGTGCACCTGGTTGCCGCCTACGTTTATAGTCTTTCCGGGAAAAACTAATCCGCAACCACTTTTTTACAGCCCTGATGCCAATTTCGGTGTATCCTGCACCCGCAGCTGGCCTTAGGGCTGAAAAAATCTTACCTTAGTATTTAGAAATACCATGACGGATCAGATTCCATTACAGCAACTCGATAAAGAAAAGAGCGCCCCCTCTAAAGATACTCAGCCGAAAAAAATAGATCTTTATCAAAAGCGGGAAAAAATATATCCCCGCAAAATTGAGGGTTTTTTCCAACATCTCCGCCTCTTCACCGGATGGCCCCTGTTGATCGGTTATTTCGGCCTGCCCTGGGTCAGCTGGAATGGCCGTCAGTCCATATTATTTGATCTCCCATCGCGGCAGTTCCATATATTCGGAACCACCTTTTGGCCACAAGACTTCTCGCTGCTGGCCGGGTTATTGATTATCGCTGCCTTTGGGCTCTTTTTTGTCACCACCTGGCTGGGACGTATCTGGTGTGGCTATACATGCCCACAAACCGTCTGGACCAGTATTTTTATGTGGTGCGAGCAGGTCACTGAGGGAAATCGCAATGCGCGCATCAAAATGGACAAAAGCCCCTGGACTGTAGAAAAACTGACTCGTAAAGGGCTCAAACATACCCTGTGGATCGGCTTCTCTCTCCTTACCGCACTCGCTTTTGTAGGCTATTTTAGCCCTATCAAAGAGTTATCACTCAATATACTCAGCTTCAATCTGGGGCCCTGGGAGGTATTTTGGCTGCTATTCTTCCTCGTACTCACCTATGGTAGTGCTGGCTGGCTCAGGGAGCAGGTTTGTCTTTATATGTGCCCCTATGCACGATTTCAAAGTGCCATGTTTGACGAAGATACCCTGATTGTCTCCTATATCCCCAAACGTGGAGAATCCAGAGGGTCAAGAAAACGCGGCTCAGACTACAAGGCCGCCGGGCTAGGCGATTGTATTGACTGCCACCTCTGTGTCCAGGTTTGCCCTACAGGGATTGATATCCGGGACGGGCTACAAATTGAATGCATTAATTGTGCGCTATGCATCGATGCCTGTGACAGCATGATGGACCGGATGAATTATCCTCGCGGCTTGATTGCCTACACAACCGAAAACCAGCTGGAGGGCAATCCCAGCAGCTGGTTCAGGCCGAAACTAATTGGCTATGGGGCTGCCCTATTGCTGATCACCGGCCTATTCATAGAAAATATTATCCAACGTATACCCCTGGAAATTGATATTATACGCGATCGCTCTCAGCTGTATCGAATGACAAATACCGGCAAAATAGAAAACACCTACACCATCAAAATCATGAACATGAGCCAGCAACTCAGGCACTACAAACTGTCGGTATCAGGTATTGATCAGATCGAGCTAAAGGGCACAAACGAACTCAGCGTTGCCCCGGGAGAGGTCAGAACACTACCAATATTGCTTGAAGTCAGCCCAAGCAATATTGAACAGAGAAACAGCACCATCAGCTTCACCGTTTCAACGCCAGATCACAAGGTTACGGAGGAATCCCGTTTTATCAGCCCCTGGACACCCTGACCCTGGAGAGGCATCTTGATTACCCTATGAAACAACATAACAGCATTACATATCCACCCTGGTACCAACAGTTCTGGCCCTGGTTCTTGATAGCTCTGCCAGCAACAGCTGTTATCGGCAGCCTGTTCACCGTCTGGATTGCATTTCAGCAAGGTACTGGTCTGGTAAAAGATAATTATTACCGGGAAGGTCTTAATATTAATGCCGAGCTGGAAAAACAGTCTATTGCAAACGCAGCCAATATAACCGCCCGCCTTCAATTTCTGGATGAAGACAGTAAAATCCTGCTTTTACTTCAAAGTGAGATGCCGCTACCAGAACAGTTGCAGCTGCTACTGATCTCCCCAGCAGATTCAGCCAAGGATCGGATGTTTAATCTACAGACAAAAACGCCCGGCCTGTATCAGACAAACCTTAACGAAGCACTTCACGGAAATTACTACCTACAGCTATCCCCTTCGGACAACCGCTGGATTATCAAAGGGGAGGCTCACCTATCCGGAAACAAAGTCATCCTCCTGCCCGCAACCCAATAGGCGGGTACTGATGCTGTCTGATACTGGGGATTCAGATAACTGCTACCATTGTGGACTGCCAGTACCGGCAGGTACCAAGTACGGGCTGATTATCCAGGGAAGCTTTAGGCCGATGTGCTGCCCCGGTTGCCAAGCCGTAGCAAGTACAATTCTTGGAACAGGGCTCGGCCGATATTATCAATATCGAACGGCAACAGCCACTACTGCATCTACGCTGGACGCAGCCTTGCAACAACAGCTGCATCTCTATGACCGAACCGAGATGCAGACCGGATTTGTTCAACACATGGACGAAGATCTCAATGAAGCTGTCCTTATTTTGGAGGGTATTAGCTGCGCTGCCTGCATATGGCTGATAGAACACCAGCTAAAGCGGTTACCAGGAGTATCATTTGTTACCGTCAATCTCAGCAACAGTCAGGTGCGCATACGCTGGAGCCCCAAGACCCTTGATCTGAGCGAAATTATGTTCACTCTATATCGTATTGGCTACCCGGCACACCCCTATCAGGTCGCAAAAGAGGAACTGCTGGCCCGTCAGTTGCAGCACCGTTTTCTCCGGCAATTAGCGGTTGCAGGGATCGGCATGATGCAGGTGGTCATGTATGCCGTTGCTCTCTATGCAGGTGCGTTTGATCAAATAGATGTCGCCCACAGAGACTTTATCCGCTGGACCAGCCTAATAATCACGACCCCCGTTGTCTTTTACTCGGCAAAACCTTTTTTTACTGCCGCCTGGCGCGATCTGTGCAACAAGCGACCCGGCATGGATGTACCTGTTTCCCTGGCAATTTTACTGGCCTACAGCGCCAGCCTTTGGTCAACGCTAACCAGGGGACAGGATGTCTACTTTGACTCGGTCTGTATGTTCACCTTTTTTCTGCTACTTGGCCGTTTCCTTGAACACAAGGCACGTAGCAAGATGGACCAGGCCGGAAACCAACTTAACAAACTGCTTCCTGACAGCATCATCAAGATCGAATCTGGCCAACAGACCATCGTTCCGGTCATCGATCTTGCACCGGGCGACCTGATTTCAGTCAAAGCCGGACAAACAGCACCCGTTGACGGTGAACTGATCAGAGGCAGCAGCAGTTTTAACGAATCCCCTATAACGGGCGAGTTTATGCCGGTTGAAAAACAGGTGGGTGATTTCATTATGGCGGGCAGCACCAATACCGAGAACCCGGTGGATATAAGAGTCACTCAGGTCGGTCAACAGATGAAACTGGCAGGGATTGTGCGTCTGCTCGACCAGGCCCGAGCCAGCAAACCGGCCATCGCCATATTGGCGGACCAGGTCTCACGATGGTTTGTTACCTGCATACTGGCACTGACAGGCGCTGTGGCATATTACTGGTATCTGCATGACCCGGCCAGGGCCTTCTGGATCACCCTGTCTGTACTGGTCGTTACCTGTCCCTGTGCTTTGTCTCTGGCAACTCCTGCCGCGCTCACTGCAGCAACTGGATATTTGCGCAAACTGGGGTTCCTGGTTACCGCCGGACATACACTGGCAAGTCTCTCTCGCGCCAACCGGGTTATTTTCGATAAAACCGGGACACTAACCTGCGGGCAACTGGAACTTAAGCGTGTTGAGGTCGTCGGGGGAATATCCCGCCATCAATGTCTCAATCTGGCTGCTGCGCTCGAATCCTGTTCTGAGCACCCTATCGCCTCCGCTTTTGAAGCAACCCCCCTTAAACCCTATAGGGTTGCCCTTCACGCGGGTCAGGGAGTCGAGGGTTATATCAACGATAAACTCTACAGAATTGGCCGTCCCGACTACGTTCTGCAACTGGCTCATACCCCGACCAACCTCTTCACTCAGCCTACAAGCACCAGCCTGGGACAATGGTTATTACTTGGCGATGAGTCCGGCCCTCTAGCCTGGTTTGAGATCAGTGATCGGTTGCGAGATGATGCCAGCTCCTGTATCAACAAATTGAAAGCACTGGGCCTGAGTGTTGAGATTCTTAGCGGTGATTACCAGCACAATGTGGCAACCATCGCGCAGCAACTGGGTATCGAAACATACCGCGGTGAAACTTCACCTGAGGGCAAGCTGAATCATCTGCGTGCATTACAGCACCGTGGCGATCATATCATCATGCTTGGCGATGGCATTAACGATATTCCTGTGCTGGCTGCTGCTGATGTTTCCATCGCCATGACCAATGCAAGCGACCTGACTCGGGCCAGTGCCGATGCAGTATTAATGTCCGGTCAACTCAATCATCTGATCGCAGCCCTGAATATCAGCCGTAAGACTCACCGTATTATCAAACAGAATATTGCCTGGGCACTTTTTTATAATTTACTGGCACTACCATTGGCAGTACTCGGTCATATCCCGCCCTGGCTCGCGGCCATCGGCATGTCTGCCAGCTCTTTGGTCGTGGTGCTCAATGCACTGCGTTTGGGTAAAAACACAAGCATAAGCACTCATATCAATCCTGCGGTGACAATCAAACCCGCTGCGACTACGGTGAGCTGATGGACGTCATCTATCTGCTGATACCCATCGCCCTGCTGCTGGTCACTGTTGCTGTCGCAGCCTTCTTCTGGGCAGTACGAAGCAACCAGTTTGACGACCTTGAGGGTCCGGCGCATAGCATCCTGTTTGATGAACAACCTGGCGACATCGATTATTGCGAAAATGACAAAACAGCTATCGCGGACGATGCCCCGATACCAGAGCAAAAACCTGATGAGTGAACCTCTGAGTTACACCGCAGCCTTTATCATCGGGTTACTCGGCAGCACCCACTGTATCGGGATGTGTGGTGGCATTATGGGCGCACTCAGTTTTGCTGTGCCACCAGAAAAACGGCTAAAAAGATATCTCTTTCCCATTTTGATCTCCTACAACCTTGGACGTATCCTCAGCTACTGTACTGCAGGTGCGCTATTTGGAGGATTATCCTGGTTACTGGTGGATAAGTATCATGAGGCTGGCACCATACTACGAACAATATCAGGCATTATGCTTGTTATTCTGGGACTTTCAATTGCGAACTGGGTTCATATACTCCGCATTATCGAAAAATCTGGTTTGGGTCTGTGGCAATGGCTACAGAGACCACTCAAAGCACTGATCCCTGTTTCCAACCCCTTTCAGGCGCTACTGGTTGGCACGCTCTGGGGATGGATCCCATGCGGCCTTATCTATAGCACACTGATATGGGCCACCAGCACGGGCAACGGATATCAGTCAGCCATGATCATGCTCTGCTTCGGCCTGGGGACCTTTCCGGCGCTCGTGACTACGGGGATTTTTGCCAGGCCATTAAGAGCCCTGTATCAATCCCGTCATAGCCGCACCCTCGCCGGACTGTGTATCATCGTTTTCGGCATCTGGACTATAATAGCAACCAATCTACACTCGATAACCAGCGATGAACACCCTATTGAAAATCAGGTGCATCATCCATTGACGCAACAACCGAAACACTGAGCACTAATAACTTATTCACCACCTTGTTTTCTGCGAGTCGGGGTAATAAACTGGCCCGGTTTTCAAGGTTTACGCTTTGGGGTAAAGATTCTTTGCTAGATAATCCGCAAGCACCGACAATACCAGCTATTAAGCTGCCGTCTCTGCAAGAAACAAGCTGCCAGAGCTGTAGCTTAAAAACATTGTGTTTTCCACACTCCCTTGATTTTCAGGACACCGAGCAACTCAGTACCATTATCTCCCACGGTCAACCACTGAAGAAGGGTGAATTCCTGTTCCGCCAAAGTGATAAATTCACTTCACTTTATGTGCTGCGTAGTGGCTGTATAAAGGGGTTTTCCATCACCGCCCAGGGTACGGAACAGATCACCAGCTTTTATCTGCCCGGGGAACTTATTGGTCTGAGTGGTATTAACACCCGGACTTATCCGATCAATGCCGTGGCCATTGAAACCAGCACAATATGTGAGGTGCCCTACTCCGCATTTGAAAGATTAAGCAACAAGATTCCAGACCTGAACCGCCGGCTGATCCACGCCCTGAGCAGGGAGATACATGAAACCTTAGAGATGATGCAGCTGTTGAGTCAAAAGAGTGCGGAGGAGAGAGTTGCCAGCTTCCTGTTAGACCTGTCGTTGCGTATTCAGCTTCGCGGCTATGCCCCGGACTTTATCTACCTGGCCATGTCACGCAGCGAAATTGCAAGCTATCTCGGGCTTGCAGTCGAAACTGTCAGCCGGATATTTTCCAAGCTCCACAAACTGGGTTCTATTACGGCCAGCGGCCGCGCCGTCGAAATTACCGACCCGACACTATTGAAAAAATCAGCAGGGGTCTGCATTTTCAATCAACATTTAGATACACCCGTTAAGTAATCACCCCCGCCTGTCTGACAACCCTCAACCTTTTTATAAAAAAGACTTAATCATGGATCAAACCGTAAAAAAAGATCGGATCAATTTTAATAAACTGCATAAGCGCTTACGCCGTCATGTCGGCAATGCGATTGCTGACTTTAATATGATAGAGGCAGGTGACCGGGTTATGGTCTGCCTCTCCGGCGGAAAAGATTCCTATACCCTGCTGGATATACTACTCAGTCTACAGCAACATGCACCGATCAATTTCGAGATCGTTGCTGTTAATCTGGACCAGAAACAACCCGGTTTTCCCGAACATATATTGCCACAATATCTGGAATCTCTGGGTGTTGATCACCATATCCTGGAAAGAGATACCTACAGTATTGTTCAGGAGAAAACCCCTGAGGGGAAAACCACCTGTGCGCTGTGCTCGCGGCTGCGCCGGGGTAGTTTGTATGGCTTCGCTACAAAAATCGGTGCCACTAAAATCGCGCTGGGGCATCATCGTGACGATATTATGGAGACCCTATTTCTGAATATGTTTTACGGCGGCAAACTCAAGGCGATGCCGCCAAAACTGCTGAGCGATGACGGTGCCAATATCGTGATTCGGCCACTGGCCTACTGCAAGGAATCAGATATTAGCGAATATGCAAAAATAAAGGAATTCCCCATTATTCCCTGTAATTTGTGCGGATCACAGGACAACCTGCAACGTCAGGTTATTAAGGAGATGTTGCAATCCTGGGATCGAGAACATCCGGGGCGACTCAATGTGATTTTCAAGAGCATTACCAATGTCGCGCCCTCGCATCTAGCCGATACGCAGCTATTCGATTTTAAGTCTCTGGTTTCTCAACCCACTGATGACACTTTAAAAATATGGGATGTGACTGTTTAGGGTGACTCAAAATATCTATAACGATCTGTACGCTGATCTCAAGGATGAGCGTTTCATTGAGCTGTTCAAGACCCCCGATATACAGATAGAAACCATTCTGTCAGCGGGTCATACTACACCAACAGATGAGTGGTATGACCAGGAGAAGGATGAGTGGGTACTGCTGATAAGGGGCGCAGCACGAATTTTGATAGCCGGGGATAACGCCGAAATACAGCTCAACCCCGGCGATCATCTTCACATCCCTTCACACACAAAACACAGAGTTACCTGGACCAGCAAAACCGAACCCACCCTCTGGCTGGCGGTTCATTTTAAGAACCGGAAAATATGACCAAATTTGGATTTTTCGCAATAGTTTAATGCTAAGCCCAACGGGCTTTCAGGAAACCCCTATAATCCTAGAAGATCCGCGTAACGGTTTTCATGATAACGAACATCACCCAGGGTGTGCTCAGTCGTTCTTGCCCGTTTCAGAAAAAAACCGATCTCTTCATCATCGGTCATACCGATACCACCAAACATCTGTACCCCTTCACTGCTCACCTGTAAAAAGGTTTCGCTCAGCTTCGCCTTAGTAACGCTGGCAACCTCGGCCAGAGCTTCGCCGCGCACCCCAAGCTCAAGATCAGTCAGCGCCGAAAGCACCAGTGATTTACACAGCTCGATCTCGGTGTACATTCGAGCCGCTCTGTGTTGCAGCGCCTGCTTGGCACCCAGAATGGCATCAAACTGAACACGCTGTTTGATGTACTCAACCGTACGCTCAAAGCACTCCTGAATACTACCCAGAATTTCAGCAGAGATCATTATCTGGCCAATACTCAGCAGATCCTGAAGCGGCTCCATCGCATGATCCAGAGGGCCAACCAGAGCTGAGGCAGGAACCTCGACATTTTCCAGTAGCACACTGCTGCTATTGCGGCAGTCCGCCATTTTATGTCGACTTATGGTTATACCCGGTGTTACAGGGTCGACCAGGAAAAGGCTCAATCCATTGGGTTCGCCCGGCAGACCCGCAGTACGGGTTACTATCAGTAATTTATCGGCGACATGACCATCCAGAACAACAGTTTTTTCACCATTGATCAGATAGTTTTCACCCTGGCGCCGAGCGGTGGTGCTGGTTTTTTCCGGGCCGTGCGTAACGCCCTCCTCAAGGGCCAATGCAAACAGTAACTTTCCCTGAACCAGCGGGGGTAGAAATTGTGCTTTTTGACTGTCGTTTCCCAGCAGGGCAATAGCGTTTGCTCCCAGCACACAGGTAGCAAACAGTGGAGTAGCAGCAAGCGTACGTCCAGCCTGTTCCATGATCACCCCCAGCCCCATATAACCAAATTCCAGACCACCGTAGGTCTCAGCAACAGTGATGCCCGGCCAGCCTAAACCGGTAATCTCTTGCCAGAGTTTCCTGGAAAAACCATTAGAATCCTGAGTGTCGCGCAGTGTACGCAGCTCGGAGATCGGCATCTGCCGATTAAAAAATTCCTTCGCGCTGTCCTGCAACATCTGTTGTTCTTCATTTAATACTAGTGCCATGGTCGTTGTTCTCGTAGTTGGGTAGCTCGCTAACCGATGGTCTAAATGGGTATCTAGTCAACCCTGTTCTGGCAGAAAAGTATCAGCAGACCCCGTCAGACTGTAATTACAAATCTAGGTTAACGTCCTATCATATTGTTTTTATTTGAGATAAACCTATGTAATTTTCCTACCTCAGCTCGTAGGCAACTCAAGAATTCGTTTGGAGATGATATCCAGCTGCACTTCAGAGCAACCACCGGCAATGGTCAGCGCTTTGGAAAAAAGCCAGACATTGGTCACCTTCTGCTCCTCCTCAGAAAAGTTTTCAGTGTCCTCCAGGCCCAGCGCTCTTGGGCCCATAATCGAAACCAACAACTCGTTCCTTTCACGGATCAGTTCTGAACCGCAAACTTTCAGCATTGAGGTGGCAAAACCCGGTGTTTTTCCTGCCAGAGATTCTGCGTCTAGCCTCTGTGTAGTCAGGGTAAAAGCATGATTTTTCATCTCGTGTTTTGCGATCTGGTGGCGCAGCAACGGGTCATCGGTACGGCCGTTTTCATCACTGCGGTACTTTTTGGCCATATCTGCAGGAGACGTTCTCACGCCAAAGCGATCGCGGCCTTTGGTGCCGATGGATGACCGCTCATATTGCAGCAGCCGCTTACCGACAGTCCAACCTCTGTTTTCTTCGCCAATACGATCTATTTTTAGCGCTTTAACATCATCAAAAAAAACCTGGCAGAACGGTGATGCGCCACTGATCAAACGAATAGGTTGAATACTCACCCCAGGGTCTGTCATTGGGAACAGAACAAAGGAGATACCTGCCTGCTTGGGTTTAACCACACTATCGGTGCGTACCAGACAAAACATCCAGTCAGCATACATGGCACCGGAGGTCCATATTTTGGACCCATTCACCAGGTAGTGGTCACCATTGTCCGTTGCTTTGGTTTGCAGATTGGCGAGGTCAGAGCCAGCGTTAGGCTCACTGTATCCTTGACACCAGTGCATGTTGCCGGTGGCGATTAACGACAGATGTCTGGCACGCTGATCATCATTGCCCATCTCAAGAATGGTTGGACCAATCATGGTCATACCCATACCCAGTAGTGGCGGTGGTGCCTTAATAGCGGCCATCTCTTGACTGAGAATGTTATTCTGCTGTTGGCTAAGACCTGCGCCGCCATACTGTTGGGGCCAGGTAGGCGCAGTCCAGCCCTTTTCAGCCATTAGTTCTAGCCAGAGCAGCGAGTCGCCTGAACGATTCTTGCGAGTAAACTGAGCATCATCAATTGCGGCTTGACTATTGCGGAGACTGACAGGGCAATTTTCAGCCAGCCAGTCACGAACCTCGGTACGAAAGTTATCCAGATCAGTCATAATTATCCTCATTATTATTGTTAGCGATTAACCTAAAATCCTCAATTAAGCCGAGCATAGTGGCTTCTATGTTGGTGTATAGCAAGACATCACAGGGATTCAGAAATGAAATCTCGCAGCTTTTCACTTCTATCCCCCCCTTGAACTCAAACAATCAATCGAGCTGCCCCATCTCCTTTAATACCTCGTGGGCTGAACGAAAGGCTTCTATAGCCAGTGGCATTCCGCAGTAGATCGCTGCGTGCAGCAAAACCTCCTGAATCTCCTGCATTGTTGCGCCATTATTGATGGCACCTCGAACATGCCCTTTGATTTCAGCGGCCCGCCCGAGTGCTGTCAGCATCGAAAGCGTTAGTAAACTACGGGTCTTGAGATCCAGCCCATCACGACACCAGGTCGTCCCCCAGGCGTTGCGTGTCACAAATTCCTGCAAAGGTCCGGTGAAGGCATCAACTCCAACAAAGGCCTTTTCGACAAAAGCTTCGCCCATGACCTGCTTGCGCATCTGCAAGCCCCTCTCAAACTGTTCATCACAACTCATATGCTACCTCTATTAAATTATCAACAATCGACCGAGTCAACTTGATCGATTACTGTATAGGCCTGTCTTCAGGGTGCAGAGGAAGGACAGCCAGATAATCCGCCTCGCCTTTGTTATTAAGCAGATCACACCATCATTGAACAATAAATTCAATCACTATTACTCTTTGTATTACAGACGCCTAAACCTAAAGTTCTCAGCTGAGCAGATATAGTGTGCTGCTGTGGTGGCATGGGAAAAGGCATAACTGCGCAGAGTGATGTATCCCATACACAATTATAAAAATGCCTGGTGCACCTTGATTTTTTTATTTTTCAACACAAAGTATAAGGTGTGACCAGTTGTTTTCAACCAACCACTTCCGTAAAGGAGAATTATGATGGCAATGACAACTTATAGACCAAGGAACCTGCTGGGACAATTACAAAGAGAGATGGGTGGGCTTTTCGAAAATCCGCTAGCCACTGCTAATTTCGGCAGCGAAGAGTGGAGCCCCGCTGTTGATATCAAGGAGACCGATCAGGCATTTGTGATACACGCTGATCTTCCCGGAGTCAAAGCCGATGATATCGAGGTAATAATGGAAGAAGGCGTTCTCACCATTAAGGGTGAGCGCGAGTCCACCAAGGAGGAGGAAAAAGAGAACTACAAACGAGTCGAACGTTTCAAAGGCTCCTTTATGCGTCGTTTTACACTCCCTGACATTGCCGATTCATCAAATGTTTCAGCAAAAACTAAAGAGGGTGTTCTGGAGTTGGTAATTCCAAAAGTGGAAAAAGCCAAACCACAAAAAATCTCTGTTCAGAGTGAATCTGAATAATCCAATCCGGCCGGATATTCTCCGACCGGATTTTTCCGGGATTATTGTCCCGAAGGTATTCCATGGAATATAAAGACTACTACAAAACACTGGGCATTGACCGTAACGCAACGCAGGATGAAATCAAACGCACCTATCGAAAATTGGCTCGCAAATACCATCCTGATGTTAGTAAGGTCAGTGATGCCGAGGAAAAGTTCAAGGCGGTGGGAGAGGCTTACGAGGTCTTAAAAGATCCAGAAAAACGGGCAGCCTACGATCAGTTTGGTAATAATTGGAAGGAGGGGCAGGGCTTTACTCCACCTCCTAACTGGGATGCCGACTACGAGTTTTCAGGCCAGGGATTTTCTACAGATCAAACGTCTCAATTCAGCGATTTTTTTGAGTCACTCTTCGGCCAGGCCACACCGGGTACTGGTGGTTACAGACAACGTCCCAGCTCACAGGGTTTTGACCTGCGCGGTGAAGACCATCACGCTAAAATCGTCATTCTTCTGGAAGATAGTTTCCATGGTGCCACCCGCTCGTTGGATCTAAAGGTCCCAACACTCGACCAAAATGGTCATCTGGTTAATAGCATCCATACATTGAATGTAACAATACCAAAAGGCATTCAGGAGGGGCAACGTATCAGACTGGCTGGGCAGGGTGGGCCAGGTATGGGACAAGGCAAACCTGGAGATCTATACCTGGAGGTCCATTTCAACCCTCACTCACTTTTTAAAACCAAAGGAAAAGAGGTTTATCATGAATTGAATGTCGCACCGTGGGAGGCAGTATTGGGTCAAACAGTTCCTGTACCAACCATCAATGGGAAAGTCGATCTAAAACTTCCACCCAACACCAAGAATGGGCAAAAAATGAAACTAAAAGGTAAAGGATTACCTGGAAAAACTAATGGTGATCAAATTGTGACCATTAATATTATCCAGCCTCCAGCCACTTCGGACGAAGCAAAAGAACTTTATAAGCAGATGGCCAAGGTTATGCCTTTTAATCCGCGCCAAAAAGCGGGAGTATAGACAATGAAAGAGAGCAAAAAACTTTTGTCCGGAACAATTTTCGAGGAGGAGCTGGAGGTCAGTCTGACAGATATCTGCTATCGCTTTAACCTTTCTACAGATGAGATTGTCGAAATGGTCGAGGAGGGTATTCTTGATCCCTCTCAAAAACAACAGAATTTATGGTTATTTAATGCCCAGGCACTTCGTCGGTTGCAGATAGCTTTGCGTATCCAAAGAGATTTACAGGTTAATCTGGCAGGCGTTGCACTTGCGCTAGACCTGCTGGATGAGATCAATCACCTTAGAACACAGATACTAATACGGTAAAAAAGAGAACGGTAACTTGACTTCAGGCAGCACAGCCCCGCAAAAATGAAACTTAATTTTAAGCAACAGGGTAACCCCAATGCAAAGCCTGTAATCCTGATACACGGGCTGTTCGGTTCCCTCAGCAACCTTTCCAGCCTGGGCAGATACCTTGCAGAATCCTGGAAAATATATCAGGTCGACCTGCGTAACCACGGTGCATCCGCGCACAGCCACCTGATGAACCTTGATTGTATGGCCTCAGATATTATTGAGCTGATGGATGAACAGGATTTAACAACAGCGGACATTCTAGGACATTCCTTGGGTGGAAAGGTCGCCATGCAAACAGCACTGAACTACCCGAACAGAGTCTCTCAGATTGTGGTTGCAGATATCGCCCCTGTACAATACCCCCCCCAGCATGACGCTGTCTTTGCCGCTCTTCATGCCCTGGATCAGGCAGAGATCAAACAGCGTTCGACCGCCTTGTCTATTCTGGAAGATCATATAGATGAACCCAATATCAGAGCATTTTTGCTGAAGAATCTTGTACGCACAAAAACAGGAAGATATAAACTCAGGATAAACCTTAGTGGTATTTTTACTAATTACAGCCGCTTAAATGCCATCCCACGGGGAACCCCCTTTGTCAAACCGGTTTTATTTATCAAGGGAGCCCAATCAGACTATATAACTCAAGCCCACAGAGATCCGATTTTAACACTGTTCCCTAATGCATCGTTTAAGATGATCGACGCTGCCGGACACTGGCTGCACGCCGATAAGCCTGCGGCTTTCAACTATCTGGTAAAACGGTTTTTGCTAACAAATACTCCCCGATAGCGTCACCTTTTAACCTGGATATTGAGTCCATTGTTCGAAAGAAGATTTTAACCTAGATTCCTCAGTTGGACAGGCTAGAGTGTGCGGCCCCCCTCTGGCACCTCTTTTCACCCTCAAATTGGTTTGGTTCTGAAATACTGATGAATACACATAAAAAAAGCTCCGCCAGATGGCGGAGCTTTTCTATCGATTTATTTCTTTTTCAGAAAAGAAACTAGCCGATCATGCTATAACCACCGCTGGCGCTAAGCACCTGGCCAGTAATGTAGCTGGCTGTTTTTTGCGAAGACAAAAAGACCACAGCATTAGCTATATCAGCAGGTCTGCCAACACGCTTAAGCGGCAAGCTCTTGGCGATTGCAGCAAACTGCTCATCAGTGAACATGGAATCTTTATCCTTCCACATGCTATGCTCGCCCGCCTCTTCTGCTGTTTCTGGTACGGTAACTCCAGGACAGACACAGTTACAGCGAATATTATAACGGCCATTTTCTTTGGCAATGGTTTTCATGAAGCTATTAGTGGCGGCTTTCAGACCACCGTAAACCGCTTCACGAGGCTCACCCTGACGGCTAGCATCAGAACTGATAGAAACGATAGAACCACCGCCGTTGGGGACCATATGAGCCAAAGCTGCTTTGGTGCAGTTCAAAACGCCGAGGTAGTTAATCGCAATAAGCTTCTGCCATAACTCTGGTGTGGTTTGGGTAAAAAACATCATGCTATCCCAACCGACGTTGTTAACCAGCGCTTCAGCCGGGCCAAACGAGGAGGCAACTTGATCAAATAGATTTTCAACACTGGCCAGATCAGTAATATCGGTTTTGATCACCTGGGCGTCCGCCGCGCCAGCTGCTTTGGCTAATTCGGCAACTTTTGCACCACTATCAGCGTCAAGATCAGCGATGGTGATTTTAGCACCCTCTTCAGCAAATTTTAGCGCGATGGCGCGACCAATGTTAGAAGATGCACCAGTAACGATGACAGACCGTGCTTTTAAATCGAGATCCATAACGGGTTCCTTTAGATAAAATAGTTGGTTGAGTGAACTTTATTTCAGATAAAACTACTTCAGGTATGTGCAAAAATCGGGTTTGCGCTTCTCTTGCATACCCTGATTATTTCTTGCCATTCCTCTGTCCTACAGAGGTAGGGAAGAATAAACATCCTGCCCATAAAAATCAATCATTGTGCATACCCAAACGCATATTTAGAAGATTATAAATACACGCTGGATATTTAATTCGTAGATTACAGTAGCAACTGCGCTGTTTTTGCTAACCCTCCCAAACCAGTTTGCCATCTATCAGTGTAGCCATCACCTTGACAGCACCAATCTGTTGCGCAGGCAACTGAGTCAAATCACTATCCAGAACAACCAGATCTGCCAGCATTCCAGGAGCGATAACACCCTTGTATTTCTCTTCATTGGAGGCATAGGCACCGCAATAGGTGTACATTTTGAGCGCTTCTAATGCGGACAGCGCCTCTCCCGTAGATAGTTTCCTACCATCTGCCACCGTACGGGTAACTGCGGTGCAGATTCCCTGTAGCGGATTGCAGGGAGTCAGGGGCGAGTCTGAACTTAATGCCATGGTAATCCCTTGCTGAGCAAAGGACTGCAGAGGATAGATCCAGGTTAATTGTTCTGCTGTCACCTGATCCAGATAGAGAGGGCCCGTTTCATACAGAAGATTCGGTTGCGTGACCACAATCGCACCACTTTCAGCAAGTTCTGCAACCAGCCCCGGGGGGCAAACCGGACAATGCTCAAAACGAGGCCGGATACAGGCGGAAGATGAGTTTTCTCTCACAACCTTGAGAGACTGCAGTGACGCCTGAAGCAGATAAACATCTGAGACATGGAAGGCAAGCTGAAACCCAGCCGAATGAGCCTTAAGCGCGGCTGCGTCTATCTCTTCCTGCGGGGGAGACGGGTTACCCGTGCTCTCATCAAGAGCGATCTTCACAGCGCCAATACGCAGCTGATGATCACCGCTACCGGTTATAAGATCCCGTTCGATAAACTCATCTAAAGCATCAATTCCGGGCATCAAAGTTAACCGCGGCACCAATACACCAGACTGCTTGTAGCCCTTCATCGCCAGCCAGTGCCGATGGCCATTAGACCAACTGGTATCCTGTAGCGAGGTAATACCCAGAGAAAGGTATTCCTGATTAGCCTGGCGCATACCCGCTTCGGTTTCCTGTTCTGTTGGCGCAGGCAGGGCTTTCGCCACCAGCTCATTACTGCCAACGATCATACCGTTTGGCATCCCCGTAACAGGATCACGGAAAATCTTGCTTATGTCTGAATCTGGGGTGTCGGAAGTGATTCCACACAGTTTTAGCGCCAAACTGTTGAGCACGCAATACTGGCCAGAACGTTCCAGCAGGATCAACGGACGATCAGAAACCGCTTCATCCAACTCCTGACAATTGGGGGCTCGACCTTCGGCAAGTACTGAAAAATCACAGTTGGCGGCACGCACCCATTGGGCACCGCTGTTGGCAGAACTTCTGTCACGTAGCACCGCTTGAATATCCGCCACGCTACGCGCCTGCGAGCAGTCAATATATTGCTGTGTAATGGCAAAAGCAAGTGTGTGACAGTGTGCATCATTGAAGCCAGGCACCACCAACCCGCCCGCACAGTCAAAAACTTGTGTCTGCGGACCCTGGAGATCTCCCAGTGCATCAGCAGACCCCACATAATGAATTTTATTACCACAGATAGCGATCAATTCCGCAGGTGCTTCCTCGCCCGCAAAGTTGACCGCTCTGAGGTTTTTCAGAATCAGATCCGCATTCACATTTTTATACTCAATAATATTTCAGAAACTAACAGGATGAATAACCTCAACTGGACGATGACTTCTCGCGGGCATCCTGCACCATCTGGAAATAATCAAATGCAGCACGCATGCCTGCTGCAAACGGCGTGTAGTCGAAATCAAACAGCCGTTGCAGCTTGGAGCCACTGTAGACCAGGTGCTCATCCAGCGGGAATGGCAGAGGGATCTGTTCACGATCGATATCGACAACCGATTTAGGTATAACCTCTATTTTCTTTCCGGAGATCTCCTCCAGAACCTCAATGATTCTGGGATAGGATACCAGCTCGGTCGAAGACAGGTTAAAATTCTGACCATAGGCTTTTTCTTCACCGATACAATGGATGATGAGCCGTGCCATATCAACAACCCAGATAAAGGAGAAAAGAGACAGTCCCTTCTCTGGAATGGGAATAGGCGCTCCCCTGCGTACCAGATCGAAGAAGAAACTCTCCCGTGGAGCATAGTTGTAATAACCATAAATAACCGCTGGACGCAAAATAGTATAGGCGATCCCTTCGCGCTCACATATTTCACGTAACGTATTTTCTGCACGCAGCTTATCGTAACCATAATCAGCCAACTGTCCTAGTTCTGGCTGCCGCCCCTCAAGCTTCTCTGCATCTTCCTGAATAGGAAGATCCCAGCTATTTTGACAAACGGTGGTGGTGCTAACAAAAAGATACTGAGCGATCTTGCCTGGTATGTTAGCCAGTGCTGTCTCTATATGAGAGGGGTTGTAGGCACAAAAATCAACCACCGCATCCCAGTTTTCTTCGGGAATGGCGCTACTGATCTGCTCAGCACTGTCTCTGTCACCATGATGTTCAGTAACACCATTAAAACCAAGCTTCATGTTTCCTCTGTTAAACACATGAATCTCAACATCTTTCTGCTTCATCAACTCTTCAATAAAAACACGGCCTGCAAAGTAACTACCGCCCATCACTAATATTTTTTTCATTATTTATATTCCTTTAATCTAGTTGATTCGTTTATCCAGCCCATACGTCCATTTTACGCAGGTTTTCATCAATAATTTTATCGTGTACAACCGGGCCTTGATCAACCAAAAACTGGTTGTCAGAATCGCTCAAACCCTCCTGCCGCAGTTCCTGAATCACTGCAGCACAAATTTCATCCATGAGGTGTCTCTTATGCTCGTGATCATTAGATTTTGCCATGGACGAAATCTTCTCGAACATAAATGATCCCAAAATCGGCAAATCGGCAATCCCCCTCAGCAACCATTTGTAGTAGGGTGCGTAACGGCGGTTCAGAAGATAGACCAACGACATGATGTCCGAGCAAAATTTTATCTCTGCGTATTGTGCAGCAAAATAATCCTGGCGTGCCAGGGAGCGCACATAGTTATACTGCCCCGATTGGCCCGCAGTCATGCAGCGTCCTGAGATTTTAACGAGTCGAATATCGTCTGGATAGAATTCAAGCAGTTTTTGCCGCACTCCAGAAAACTCCTGTAGCGGGTCGTAGAAAACCTGGCCACTGGTGCATACGGAAAGGCTATTTTCAGGAATGCGAAACCAGTCATACAGGTTTTGCGGAGCATCAGGACGACCAATAAAGCCCTGATAAAACTGACCCGTTTCAAATACGCCGAGGCGCCCTCCCCCCCATTCGCTCTCTTGGCGCTCAAACCCGGAATGACTCAACGGCAGTTGCTGGTACTCTTCCTGTAGTTGTCGGCCTATCGCTTCAAAATCGGGCTGGGTCAGCCAAAGACAAAACCCCGGACCCCAATCGTGGTCTCTGGAAAACTCGTCATCAAAACCAAGGCATTCCGAACCCATACCTACCAAACCCGCAGCGATGCGTTCCTGATAAGCCGGAAACTTGTCACGAATCAGCGGCAAGCCGTGATCGGTGAAATAGCTTTGAGCCAACTCCAGGCCTTTCATAGTTGAATCCTACTGGAAATCAATGATTGCTGCCTGTTCCGACCGTTCATATTTCTTTGCATCGATAAGCTCATTGATTCTTTTACCCGCTGCCTCTCCGATATATTTTTCGCCGCACTGCAGGCACAGCGTCGCCGGAATCTTTTTGATAATGTACAGCGCGCCCTCTCTTCGGTAATCAAAGTTTCCCATAGTGATCGCTTTCATATCACCGCCACAAAAATAACATGTACCCGCTGACTCTGTCATATTGTCTCCTCCAAGATTATTTCTTCGCGTCAAACTTTCCCAAACTGGAAGAGTAGGCACATACGCAAAAACCACTACTAAACCACCTGTTTTGTCAGCAGCACACACCACGTGAACCGGCTTTCCATCTGACTCACCATACACCAAATAGCTGGTTCCTCGCACCGAGTTTTGCCGCTCCTCCATCACACTACCGTTTAGCAGTACTGCTTCGATATCAAGCATGGTGACCTTGCCAGACACTAAAAACCGTAGCGCATGTTCTGACAAAACATATCGGGAATCACGTACCCTGGCACCAAACCATTCCATCTCTTTATATTGCTCAATCTCATTAGCTTGCATTGGCTGTATCACCTCGTCTTGTCAAAGTGTTTGGTTGGTCAGATAATTTTCAGCAACATCCAGGTCAGGGTAACCACTTTTCTGAACCAGGCGCTGCAAAGCTTCAATGGTAAGATTTCGCTTCTCGTCATCTGCATTTTTTACATTTTGGTAGTATAGATCCACGGTGCTATTGCCATAGGTTTCAAGCTCACCTCGCAGATAAATTGATGAATTGCTGCCGTTTCCAGTAGGGTCGGTACCACGACAACAGTTTTGATAAAGTGCCGGATATTGTTTTTTTAGTTCATGCTGCCAGCGTTCACAGATCTCTATAATGTCATCAATCAATGGGTTGTCGATCAAGGGCGGGATCAGGTTATCCATGCGAGCATATTTTTCAGTCAGCAAGTTACGCCCCTGCGCCTTTGCCTCTTGCAGCTGCTGCAGGTAAGCGGCCAGCATCTGGGGAGTCCACATTTCGAACAGGCTAGACCGGATCGCTCTAAAATTATCTGGTGCACTTTGACAGGCCGCAGGGTGAGTGCTTTTTACTCGCACAAACATATCCCATTCCATGTCCAGTACATTTTTTAATAGTGCCTTTGTTTTCATGATTATTGGGCGCCGTTAGGAAATAAGAGTAGAAAGAATAAATACTCTTTCGATAAAAATCAATCGTTGCTACTCATCCATTTTACCTTGTTTTTTTTAGCCGGTAGCCAGATGCAAGACGGGGATCAGATATTATTTTCAATCATCCACTCAGAAATCGCTTTGCCAATCTCGTGCGGATTATCTTCCTGAATATAATGCAGGCCATCGCCTATATGAACAACTTTCAAGTTAGGAAGGTTGCTTTGAGCCCACTTGACTACCTCTGCGGTTATGAGCAGCGCTTGCGATGTAGCAATAAGCAGTTTTGGCAGTTTGGATTCCTGGAGTTTTTTAAGATACGTCATCTGCCGATCATAGTTTGCCCTGGGTTGGCCACCTATCACCAGATTTTGTGGGAATTTACAGAGTATTTTACGATCTTCAGGTTTCTTAAACGGCTCTCTATAGGCGTCCCATTCATCCTCAGTAAGTTTCCGGTCAATCAACGCGGGCAGCACAGATTCTATGAACAGGTTTTTATCAACCATCATTTCAAGAGCGGCTTTCTGCGAAGAACGAAGCGTCACAAAGAACTCTTTAATATGTGGTTCAAAGGCGTCATAACTCGAGATCGGCAGAAGCAGAGCTTCCATGAATGCGATCCCCTTAACATTTTCCGGATGGCTCATAGCGTAATGGGCACCGAAATAAGATCCCCAGTCATGTATGACCAGCGTAATATTTTTAAGCCCCATCTTTTCAATAAAGGCTTCGATATATTCGATATGATCGGTCATCTCATAACCAATATCAGGTTTGTCTGACTTCCCATAACCAATAAGGTCAAGGGCAATCAGCCGTCCATTACCCTCCAGCTCAGGCATAACATTACGCCAAAGATAGGACCATGTGGGTTGACCGTGTAGAAAAAGTATCGGGTCACCAACACCTTTTTCAACAAAATGCATTTTCGAGCCCTTAATATCGATGTAATGTGAGGGGTATGGAAAATCATGCCGAGCATTCTCTCCAGAGACGAATTCAGGGCTATTATTGGTACCGTTATTAGAATCTGCACTGGTCATGTTTATCTCCTGATAGCTGAGCTTAGTAAAAGAGCCCCTACCTCACTTGAATTTTATAATTTTATAGGATGCCTCATACAGACCAGAAAGAATAAAATTCTTTTTCTTAAATATCAATAGGTAATGCGCACCCATCTCCTGCTATTTCATACCTGTATTTTGGTGCAACAGAGCGGCCATCTAATTATTAATTGAGCGGGACCCTACCCTGCTTTGCCCATAACAGATCACTTTTAAAGCCCTTTCCGGGTTGGCATCAACAAAACCCACCGGATTGGCAAGCCGTCCTTTAAAACCAAGTGTTGGACAGTGTTTATCAAGCAGCGATGTGAGAAAAGCGCTCTCTTTCGTCGGGTCATTTAGGCAGACCAATAACTCACCGCCCTTTGCCAATAGTTGAGGAATGCGGCGCATCACCCGCTCATAATCAACGGCACTAACAAAACTCCCTGGCTGATAGGAGGGAGGGTCAATGATTAGCAAGTCATAAGGTCCCAGACGTTTAAGTTTACCCCAGGAATGAAACAGATTATGGGCCAGAAATTTCACCCTACTTATATCCAGATGATTAAGATGATGATTTTTTCGTCCACGCTCCAGTGCAGGACGATTCATATCAAGATTGGTGACATGTTCTGCGCCCGCATCAATGGCAACAACTGAAAAAGCGCAGGTATGGGCAAACAGGTTTAGCACCCTGCGTCCCGCAGAGCGTGCAGCGACCCAACGACGAGCAACAGCCATATCCAGAAACAACCCGGTATGAAGCCCTTTGAAATCCAGATGATACTGCAGCCCGGCTTCTATCACAGTAATGTTGTCCGGCACTGTTCCCAGCAGTGGTTCAACGGTGGCCGATTTGCAGTAACGTCTTTGTAGCAAAACACAGGGGTTATCCTGGGCTGCTCCCGCAGAAAGTGCCAGCGCCAGTCCATTAAGTGACCTCTCATCGCACTCTTTATAAAGGGTAATCAGTATTACCGGGGGCAGCAGGTCAACGTTGACCCATTCTAAACCTGGAAAGGATTGACCTCTGCCATGAAACACACGCCCAGGCTCCGACCCTAGCAGCATGATTTGTTGCTGGGCAATAGGTAGGAGCTGACTAAATATTGGGGGTTTCATATTCCGCTGTCATTGGGAGGATTTGGATAGTATTTACAATATTCAGAGCCATACGATCGATCTGATCACAGATCGGGGTTAGCCCAAAAACCACAACACGATACAGCATCTACTACAGAAAATCTTTCCTTAGCAATCAGCGAACCTTTTCCCGGTATTGTTCTATAAAACCAGCAGCCTGCGTAACGTTTATGCAAATTAACGAATCATCTGAACCGAACACGACGCCGTCTTAAACCTAAAAAACACCAGCTCCAATTTCTATGAAATTAAACCCGATAACGCTTGACGCAGAGGCGAATCCGCCTACTATTGCCACAAGATGAATAGTAAGAAAAGGCTTGGGCATATAGATTATCACATGGACACCAGATCAATGAAGATCACCATTAAACAGGGGATGTTGGCATGATCATGGGGCAACACTTGCTAATCGAGTGCCACGGCCAGTATGCCATGCTGGATAGCGATGCTCTTAACGCCTTGATGACACGCGCCGCTGCAGCGGGTGACGCGACAGTTTTGAACCGCTATTTCCACAAATTTGGTGGCCACGGTGGTATCACAGGCGTTCTCGTCCTTGCCGAATCACATATTACGGTCCATACCTGGCCCGAAGTTCAGTATGCAGCGTTTGATATCTTTATGTGCGGTGACGCTCAACCCATGAAAGCTGCAAAAATCATTGCCGACCAATTTCCGGATGCCGATGTTTGCATCAGGGCTGTTGCTCGGGGTTATCCCTCTGACACAGTGGCCGATCTCACTGTTTTAACACCCGATATTACTCCAACACAGCAAAGTAACCTATCCGATGCGTAGTCACATTCAACTAACAATCAAGGGAATCTTCATGGAAAAGACCAAATGGTTCTTGGCCCTGCTCCTATGCCAAAGCGCACTGCTGATCGGTTGCTCATCAGAGCAGGATAAGTGGCAAAAACAGTTGGATCAGCAGATTTTAACGACCCAAACAAAACTTGAGCGGCTAAAAAAACATATTGAATCAGGTCATATTACCAATGTTGGCGTGCTAAAACAGTATGCGTCTATCATTAGGAAAAGCAGGCCAGATGTTAGCCAATTAGCCGACGCACTCGCACAGGATGCCACGCCAAATGGCCCGATCATAAGGTCGCTCGAATCACGACTGTCCGATGCACAATCGGATATCCCTAACGCCATCTCTATAGGCTATGAACCTGTCAATAAGGTCTTTCAGGAGTTTTCCGCTATTGAAGCCGCTGCCAATCCCGACACCTACGGGATGATACTGAGCGATCCCATTAATGTACTGGCAGATATGTCTGAAGGCAAGTTGGCACGCGTTGCCGCGATGAGCCGCGATGCCAGCGCACGGATCAATAACGCTGACGATTTTGGTGCCGGTAGTCAACTGGTTGGCAACCCCCAATACGGCAACTGGGAATCAAGCCGCTCTGGGGGGTCATTCTGGCAGTGGTATGGGCAATATGCTTTTTTTTCAAGTCTCTTCCACCGACCTATCTATTACAGCAATTGGGGAAGATCCCGTGATTACAGTTACTACAATGACTACGGACGTTCAGCCTATACTTCACCGGCCCAGCGTCGTGGCCAGGAGTCTGTTGAGCGACGCACAAAAGACAGATTCAACCGTAGCGGCAAGAGTTTTAATAGCCCCTACGCAAAAACCAAACACACCACCGCCCAGGTAGCAAGAACGCAATCAAAACTCAGATCCAGTACGACGAGTCGACCAGCACCGAAACCGAAGAGGTCCACCACCTCCAATTACCGCAGTTCCAGTTATCAATCATCGCGCAGCTCTTTTGGCGGCAAATAAAATGGAGAAGCCCTAATGATTAATGCCTTATCAGTTTGGACAATTACTATTGCTGTCATCGATCTAGCCATTGCAGTTGCTGCAATCTGCGGTTTCCGCTTCCTCTTCGGCTTGCTTTCTGGGGTCAACACCACTGTTGAGCTGTCGGAAAAGGACAACTACGCTTTTGGAATATCCTTTGCCGGTGGTGCGGGTGCGTTGGCCCTGGTGCTCAGTGCAGCTGTAAGCGGCGATGCCTCTATAAACTTGCTGACTGAAGCGCTGAATGTGGTGACCTACGCCATTGGGGGCATCGTGCTCCTCAAAGTCGGATCCGTCATTAATGACCTGATTATCTTTCACAAGCTATCACTCAAGGGTGCTGTGGCACAACACAACATCGGTGCCGGGGTGATCCAGGCAGCAAACTTTCTGGCACTGGGCATCATTATCAGCTCGTCAGTTAATTGGGTTGAATCGGAGAACTGGGAGGGGCTACTGCCGGTTTTGCTGGTCTTTATTGCGGCACAAATTGTGTTGTTAATCGTGACACGCTTGCGCGCACAAATATTCAATGTTCGCCACAATGGCGAGAGTTTTCAAGAAGCGATTGCAGCGGGTAATCCGGCACTCGCTATTCGCTACGCGGGACATATTGCAGGCACATCCTTGGCGATTAGTGCTGGTGGCAGCCTGGTAGAGTATTTACACCAGGAGCCATTAATATCAGCCGCAAACTGGGCCGGGGTTGCCATCGGACTGACACTCCTCTTGTCACTGCTGTCCCTGATTGCCCGCGCAGCTATTCTTGCCAAGGTCAATGTCGTAGAAGAGGTCGACAATCAACAAAATGTCGGCGTTGCGTTTGTTGAGGCGGCTATTTTTATTGCGATTGGCCTGCTATTAAAGGGTTTACTCGTTTAACCCTGACATGACTACTAACACATTCAGCCCTCCGCGCCGTGAACTCTTCCTGCAGGACACCTTCCTCATTCTCATCATGGGAACGTTGGCGGCCTGCGGGATGATCTATGAATATCTCATGGCGCACTATGCCGGTCGTGTGCTTGGCGCGCTTGAATCCACGATCTACACAATGATCGGCATCATGGTAGTCTCCATGGGCATCGGTGCATTTATCGCCAAATGGGTACGCTGCGCATTTAATGGTTTTGTGTGGCTTGAACTAGCCATTGGTCTGGTCGGCGCCACTGCCGTAATCGTTATCTCGATGACTGTCTCCCTGGTATTCTCGTTCCCCGCCTATCTGCAAGAGATCTATGGCTTACACCCAAGCATTACCACTGATGGCGGAGTGGTCCGCTCATTATCAGCCATGGTGAAAGTCATGCCTTTCATCGCAGGTGCGGCACTGGGTTTGATGATTGGAATGGAGATACCATTAATTGCAAGAATTCGCGAACACCTGCATGGCCGACATCTCCGGCACAATGTAGGAACGATCTATGGTGCCGACTACATCGGTGCGGGTGTGGGTGCCGCCATATGGGTTCTGGTCTGTTTAAAACTGCCGATTATTGTCGCCGCATTGAGCACAGCACTGGCAAACACCCTCATCGGAGTGGCATTTCTTATCAACTATCGGCAGCACCTATCCCGGCGTATAACGCTTTGGATTGCACACGCTGCCCTGCTGATCTTGATAGGATTTCTGGCCATTAGCGGTGTCTCATGGATGGAGAACATGCACAGCGCACTATTTAAGGACCAGGTGGTTTATACCAAAATCACACCCTACCAACATCTGACGATAACAGAGCGACTGATCGGCAAAGGGCTACCCAAGATCACCAGCCTTTATATTAATGGCAGGCTGCAGTTTTCCAGTAACGATGAGGTAATCTATCACAGTTTTTTAACCTACCCGCCACTACTCGCTTCGGCAAGACAGGAACATATTTTAGTCATTGGCGGAGGGGATGGTTTAGCATTAAAAGAGATACTGCACTGGAACCCCAAATCGGTCACCCTGATTGATCTTGACCCCGAGATGATCGCACTGTTTAGCGGTGAAGACCCGCTGGCATCCTCTGCGATTAAGCAGCGCCTTACCACCCTGAACGAAAATGCATTTAATGATGACAGGGTGCAGGTTATTATTGGTGATGCTTTTGTTGAAGTTGAAAAATTGGTTAGCGCCAAACAGCACTTTGATACCATTATTGTTGACCTACCAGACCCAAGCCATCCCGATATCAACAAGGTTTATTCCGATTTTTTTTATGCACGACTCAAAGAGCTACTAAACGGAGATGGTGCCATTGGCATTCAATCAACATCACCCTTCCACACCCAGGATACGTTTATCTCCATCGGTAAAACCCTGCGCGCAGCTGGCTTCACCACCGAACAATACCACACCAATGTACCCACTTTCGGCGAGTGGGGATGGACAATCGGCACCGTAATGGGCAGCCCGGCATCAGCTAGAATCGCCCATGCCAGGCTACCTGTATCCCTAACCCCACCCAATTGGATCTCTAAAGAGCAGATGCTAGCAGCGTTCGTGTTCGCCCCCTATTATTTCAACGCAGCAGACAGTATTAAAACTAATAAATTAGGATCGCACACCCTGTACCAATATCACCAGCGTGCCTGGAAACAGCAAGATGGGGTGTTTTTTGCAAACCAGTAAAAAAACTTGCCTAACGCCATAATATGGCATACATTAAAACCCGAAAGCCATAATATGGCATTTAACACGCACCAAGGAGCCAGTCATGTCGCTTAATGAACTCGCGTTCAAACTGAACGCCCACCAAACCGATGAGGGCACCTGTTTTGACGCAGTGCTTTCCGACGAGGGTGTATTGGAAGTTATCTGTTCCAATAATGAAGAATTCCCCATCAATATTGTGAAGACCGAAACTCAATTACTGGCCATTACGCCACTTTTTTCTGTAGCTGAGGTCCAGGTTAACAAGTTAAGCGAACTCAACGAGGAGCTATTACTTATCAGCCCGGCTATCCCCTTAAGCTCTATTGGCCGCCAGGGAGAAACCTACATTTTATTTGGTTCAATGGCCATCAATACTACATTGGACAACATCATCCATGAACTGGAGGTACAGGCTGAAAACACCCTGGACGTTCTTCAGGTTATCGAACCTCTACTGGTATAACGGAGAAAACAGATGAGTATTTTAAAAAATATTTTAACAGCGATACGTGGTGGTGCAAGTGAGGTTGGAGAGGCTGTAATTGACGCCAACGCTCTGCGAATTTTAGGCCAGGAAATTCGTGATGCAGAGGATGCTATCGGCAAAGCAAAGCAATCTCTTACCAACCTGAAAGCGTCAGAAATTAAACTTAAACGCGAACTCAATACAATACACAAAGATATTAGTGATTATGAATCAAAGGCGATGCAGGCGCTGGAGGCCAATAATGATACCCTTGCCGGCGAAGTAGCCGACCGGATCGCAGTGCTGGAAGCTGACGCAGCAGAAAAAAATGCTGAACACCAGAACTTAAGTGTGCAGGTCAACAAGATCAACAGCATGATTCGCCAACGTGAGAAAACCATCCAGAAAAACAAACGCGAACTGGAAAAGATCAAAACGGTAGAGCAGTTGCAAAAGGCCACCTCAACAATGTCGACTAACTTTGCTGCGACCAATGCCAGTGAGCATCGAGTCTCAAAAGCGCTGGAACGTGTTAAGAATAAACAGACACATTGGGAAGACCGCATGGAAGCTGGCGAATGGATGGAGTCAACAGAACAGAACGACGAGTTGGACACCAAACTCAAAGCTGCTGGTATTGGCGGGGCAACAACTTCCGGTGGTTCCAGTGTACTGGAACGGCTCAAACAAAAGAAAGCGGGTTAGTCGCTGTTGCACCTTTGTAGAACCCTATAACGACACCCATACTTGCACGGGTATGGGTGTCACCACCTATTCCGGAAAACCCTATGTTTAAAAAGTTTTTCTCTGGCAAAAAAGAGCGCATACGTCAACTGGAAACACCGGATCAACTTATGGTTGGCGATATTATATCGCTTAAATATCGTGAACTGTTACCACCGGAGCTACGCGAGCGCCAACTGGAAGTCAGTAAAATTGGTACCTATGAATACTCCTCGGGCACCAACAAGGAGATGGTGCTCAAGGATGAGGACAATCACCTCTACTTTATGTCAGTGGAAAATGATGATGGTGATGTCAGCCTGTGTTTCGCTAAAAAGATCTCCAGGCAACAGGTCTACGCACTCTTTGACGAGCAACTGTTTTCTCAGCTGTGGGATGACCACTGGCCAGAGCTTGGGGTGCAGAAGCACCCGGAATCACTCACAGGGTGGCTGGCTCAAAGCTATTCACAAACCATCAAAGATCAACAGGCTTATTACTACAATCGTGACTGCCAGGGAGAAGATCTAGCTGAAGCAAGCGATGGTGAAGAGTTGCGTTTCCACGAGTGCGAGGGAGACGATAACCACTATGGACTTAATGTTGAGATCAGCGATGATGGGTCGACTGATGTTTTTCTACAGGTCTTCTGCCCAATCGATGTTATTGAAGAGATGTGGCCCCATGGCGATAAAACATAACATTAAATGGTCAGATGAAAAGTGCGCCCTAAAAAAAATACAGATGCACTTTATATTCAAGGCACAACTAAACAAACAGATCCGTTACGATGCCGCTGATGAAAACCTGAACCCAAGCGACATGATCCGAAAAATCACCGGTCTGCCCTACCAGCGTATTCAAAGGCCACGCATCGGGTTATCCTTCAATCAGGAGGAGCTAAACTCTTTGGCACAGCGTTACGATATGGACAACGCCGATGAGAAGGGTATAAAACAGCGTGTCCGTGAAGAAGTTTCTCTGTATTACCAAAAAAAGAGCAACGAGGGTCAAACAGGGGGATGATTCAACCATTTATTATCTTTCGGTATTGGAAGCAGCGCCACTACCTGAAATTTACCAAACAACACCATCAAAGAATGCACTTCAAGCTAGGCCGTTTGCTGCTGCTATTGTTGGCCGCGATCTTTATCCACTCATTGGCGATGGTCTATTTTGAAAAACTGGCCTGGGCTGACGCATTTTGGCTTTCAATAACCACGGCAACAACCGTCGGTTACGGGGACCTATCTGCGGCGAGCTGGCAAGGACGGCTGTTCACCATCGTATGTATGTATCTCTTTGCTATCGCGCTATTGGCACAACTAGCCGCTGAATTTTTTGAATATCGAGTACAAACTCGTGAGGATAAACAGAAGGGTAATTGGATGTGGGACGACATGAAAAATCATCTATTGATCATCAACACACCAGACAAAAATACCGACACCTATCTGGGCCGATTGATCGGACAGATCAGAGCAACCCCAGAACTTGAGGAGTTACCAATACAGATATTAACGCGCAAATATCTCAATGGACTGCCCCATGCGATTAGTCAGCACGGCGTAGTACACTACAATGGCGCAGCGGAAGATAACCAAAACCTGGCAGCAGTGAATATCAGCACTGCTAAATATATCGTGATATTAGCCAAAGATGCCGGTGACACCACCTCGGACAGCCTCTCATTTGACGTACTAAACCGTATTCAAGAACTGGGCACCCAGGCAATCATAGCCAGCGAATGTTCCATCGACTCGAATCGCGAACGTTTAAAAAAAGCGGGGGCCACCATTGTTATTCGGCCCATACGCGCCTACCCCGAGCTGCTGGTGCGATCACTTGTTGCGCCAGGAACAGAAACCGTTATGGAAAACCTCTTTACCCATGAAGAGAGTCACATGTTGCGGATCGATACCTCCTTTTCCAACCTGAAGTGGAAGGAGATTGTCTTCTCCTTTATCAATAACGACTTCGGTATGCCGATGGCCTACATTGATGAGACTGGCGTGCACAGTAATCCTGCGCCTGACAAAAGCTGCTCTGGAATCGGCATTATCTCTTTGATTCGGGAAGATCAGGAGATATCGACAGACCGGGTCACTCAATGTCTCACGGGGTAACACCTTCAATGCCAGCTGCCAACAAGATAAAACTCCCCGACGTTGTTTATCTGCTTGCGATCATGTGGAGTATACATGCCGTGCAGTGGCTGATGCCGGGTAATCTGCACCAGTATGGTATTCTACCAAGAACATTTTCGGGGTTGCTACACATCCCCCTTGCGCCCTTTATTCATGGCAGTCTGTTGCACATCATTGGAAACAGTCTGCCTTTGCTGGGGCTGGGGTTTCTCATTCAGCTCAAACAGCGCACATTATTCTGGGGCCTGACAGCGATCATAATTTTGTTAGTGGGTCTGGGCACCTGGCTGATCGGAAGCTCCGCGTACCATATCGGTGCAAGCGGACTCGTTTTGGGTTTGTGGGCATATATTCTTGCCGATGCCTGTTTTCAGCGCTCGATCAAAGCCATTATATTGGCTTTGATCACCCTGTTTCTCTATGGAGGCCTGATACTCAGCCTCTTTGACCTGCGGCCAAATATTTCCTGGGCCGGTCATGCGTCGGGGATCGCTGCGGGTATCATTGTTGCCTGGCTGGGCGCTCGCGGAAAGATTGCATCTTCTAAAAAAAATCGCTCTTGATACTATTGTAAATGAAACCGCTAAGCGGCAAAAACACCCTCCCAGAAGATCAACGATAATTCTCCTACGTACTCAGCTCCGAGTGCGACAACTAGAGGAATTATCGAATAAACAAAGCACCGCAAAAAAGGTTTGATTCACTGTACACGCTTCATGTTAACGCATTGCAGCGACAAGGCAAGGCAGATGCTACCGTTGAGCCTGCTCACGCTAAAAGCCACGCCTGGCGGAGCGTAACTGC
>CAYYRK010000003.1:40320-46622 GCA_964473915.1 uncultured Pseudomonadales bacterium | reverse complement strand
TTGAAGCAACCAGGCCAGGTTGAAGGACAGCTACAGCTCTTTCAGTTCATTGCGGTAGCCACGCAAATCTTTCAATTGCTGGTCAAGTTTGGCTGACAGATGATAGTTGTTTCCTGCTTTTTTCCTCGCGTAATTGAGTTGTTTTTCAGCCTCATCAAGTGCGCCTGTCAGAATAAAATATTCTGCTCTGGCCTGGTGTACGCCAAGGATATCACCCCCAAGACCAAAAATTTCTGCAAGTTCGTACCATATTTTTGGGTTTTCTGGATGTTTTTGACTAAGTGCCTTGAGTATTTCAATCGACGACTTGTAATGTTTCTGAAGCGCTAGATTGTGGGCTAGCTGCATTGAAAGAGGTAGGTTGTCAGGGCTTATGTTCAGATGTCTGCGTAGTAGCTGCTCTGTGGTGGCCAGCTCTGCTGATTGTTGATTTATCTCAGCGTAAGAGAAAATATAATTGATATTGTTGGGTCTTTTCTTTAATAGGGTCGATATGGTTGTTTGTGCATCCTGGTGCCGATCAGCCTTGTTGTAAGCCAGTGCTAACCCATACTGGGCGGCTTCGGCCTGCACTGGGTCTGGGTGGTTGAGCTGACCCTCTAGGTTTTTAATGGCGTGTCCTGGTGATCTGGCAAATCCCAGCATTATGCGATTGCGCATCAGATGGTACTCAATACTGCTGGTTGTTTTTTTTATTTCATATTGGGAGGCGCGATTTCTGGCATCGGCTACACGGGATTCTGTTACCGGGTGGGTTAATAAAAATTCGGGTGGTCGTGAGCCCTGCAGCCTTTGTGCGGCCAGCATGCGTTCAAACATAGAAACCATCGCGTGAGGGTTCATGTCTGATTTTATCAGGGTGCGAATACCGATCCGGTCAGCTTCCTGTTCATTGCGACGGCTAAAACGCAGTTGCCCCTGCAGCATTGCAGCCTGAGCAGAGGCCATAGCAGCCATTCCAGCATCCCCCCCCACCGTGGCGGCAATCACAATAGTTGCCAGTAGTGCCGCCAGGGTGGGTATTTGATTGCGTTTCGCCGCTTCAACACCACGCGAATAATGTCGTTGGCTCAAATGTGCCAGTTCATGGGCAAGTACAGAGGCGAATTCCTGCTCGGTGCGGGCATAAATGAACAGCCCCGCATTGACACCAATGATGCCCCCAGGGACGGCAAATGCGTTTAGCACAGGACTGTTGACAATGACTTGATCTATTCGATGGTCTTGCAGTTCGCTGTGTTCGGCGATCTTATAAAGAAGGTATTCGAAATACTCGTTAATAAGCGGGTCATATAGAATCGGTGCCTGACGCCTCAACATCTTGAGCCAGGCTCGTCCCAGGCGGTGCTCTTTCTCTGGTGACACAGTGGCAGAGGAGGCATCTCCTAATGAGGGCAACTCGGGTATCTCGTTGGCATGAGAGATCTGGCCGGTGCTTACAATGGTTAGAATATTGCTTAAAAGCCCTATTTTTATCAGGCGTCGCAGCGCACCTGCACGGAACCATCGATCCCTGATTACTGGTTTGATATTAATTCCTCGTATTCGCCTGAGAGAAGATAGTGAGACAGCGATTTTCACCATTGGTTTTATCTGTTTTTATGACGCAGTTAGTCTAAAACCTATAGTGTATGATTCGGGTCTGAGACTCATGGTAAAGGATGATGTCAGCAAAGATAAGGATTTGCTATAGCCCGAAGAGGAATTATTGTATGCTTCATCGGACAAGCAGTATCTGAATCCATATTGTGGATGGAACAGTTAGTATGGCAAAGAATGTTATTCTCGAGTTGGATGTTACCGGTCTGCGTTGCCCCCTGCCGTTACTCAAAGCCAAGAAAGCACTGAATGAAATGCAAGAGGGGCGTGTGCTAAAGGTATTGGCCACAGACCCTGGGTCCCAACGCGACTTTGCCGCCTATGCCGATCAGAGCAAACATGAATTGTTGGAGTCCCGAGAGGAAGACGGAGTCTTTACCTACCTCTTAAGAAAAGGCTAAAAATAATAATATCCAGTGGAGCAGCTGTGTAGATGTTGACGTATATGAAAACCTGGTGGGAGTCTTACTTTTCTGATGAAGAGGCCTTGGTGCTGGCTATCCTGCTGATATCGGGATTATTGGTAATTTTGAGCATGGGTAGTATGCTTGGCCCGGTTTTTGTTGGCATGGTAATAGCCTTTCTAATGCAGGGTATAGTCAAGGGAATGGAGCGGTACAGAGTGCCTCATATGGTTGCTGTGTCGTTGGTGTTTACCCTGTTTCTGGGGCTTCTTTTTGCCTTGATATTTATTATGTTACCGCTGATATGGAGCCAGCTTTCAAGTCTCTTCGCGGAATTGCCAAGCATGTTTTCCAGGGGGCAGGCACTGCTGGCAGGGCTGCCTGAAAAATATCCACAGTTTATGACCGAAGCACAGCTCCAGGGCTGGATGAACGAGGCAGCCAATGAGATGGGCAGGCTGGGTCAATGGTTATTGAGCTACTCTTTGTCCACTCTCAATAATCTATTATTGATTATTATTTATCTGATCATGGTTCCGATATTGGTTTTTTTCTTTCTCAAGGACAGAGGGATACTTGTTCATTGGCTGTCATCGCTGCTGCCTAAAGATCGCAAGCTGATGCAGCAGATCTGGCAGGAGATGAACCTACAGATCGCCAATTACATAAGGGGCAAGGTGATCGAGGTCGTGGTAGTCGGGGCTGTTAGCTATATGGCATTTGTTTTCATGGGGCTCAATTATGCGGCACTGCTTGCACTGCTGGTGGGATTGTCGGTCATAGTACCCTATGTGGGCGCAGCGGTCGTGACTATTCCCGTGGCCCTGATTAGCGTTATTCAGTGGGGCTGGACCCCGGAGTTTTTTTATCTCATGTTAGTTTATGGGATTATTCAGACGCTGGACGGAAATTTACTGGTGCCGTTCCTGTTTTCAGAGGTGGTTGATCTGCACCCGGTCGCTATTATTACCGCGGTGCTGTTTTTTGGCGGGTTGTGGGGCATATGGGGAGTTTTCTTTGCCATTCCACTGGCAACGCTGATCAAGGCAATATTGAATGCCTGGCCCACAGCGCAAAGAAAATCCTCCGTTGCGGAGCCCTCAATAGATTGATCCCTTTGCACAACATAATAACAATAGAGCATAAAAATGCCTCAGCCCCTCTGTTTTTTTAAAAAACTGCCATTAGCTGCATTCCCCCATTTATCAGGAGAGATTGTACCTTATGTTTCTTGATGCTTGGCTGTGCGCAAAGGGAACAAATTAAGCTGGATTGAACTAATCAGTCCCAGTCTGGGTCTGACCCCCCGTTATTTTGAATTTTTGTAAATTGGGTAACTGTTCAGGAGTGATTTTTATATGTATCGAAATGTACAGGTCGGCTATCAGGTACTGATTGGGCTATTGTTTTTTGTGTTCACCTCGCTAGTGCAGGCACGCAATTTGCCGGATTTTATTGATCTGGTTGAGAAGTCAAAACCCGCAGTGGTTAATATCAGTACGGTGCAAAATGGGCAAAAGAATGGCCAGGGACATGGTATTGACCCACGGCAGATGCCAGAGATTTTTCGTAAGTTTTTCGGTGATGAATTGCCCCGGCAACAGCCACCCAGGCAGAGTAAGCGCTCCCTCGGTTCCGGCTTTATTATATCCAGCGACGGCTATATTTTAACTAATAATCATGTGGTTGCCGATGCAGATAAAATTATTGTCAGGCTGATTGACCGCAGAGAGCTGGAAGCGACGTTGATTGGCAGTGATAAAAGATCCGATCTGGCGTTGTTAAAGATAGATGCTCAGGATCTGCCCGTTGTTGAATTGGGTGACTCTGATGATTTAGAAGTGGGTGAATGGGTGCTGGCCATCGGTTCCCCCTTTGGCTTTGATTATTCTGTGACAGCGGGAATTGTTAGTGCAATAGGGCGTAATCTGCCCAGAGAAAACTATGTCCCCTTTATTCAGACTGACGTAGCGATCAATCCCGGTAATTCCGGGGGCCCCCTTTTTAATCTCGATGGCGAGGTTGTTGGAATTAATTCACAGATTTACACCCGGTCCGGTGGTTTTATGGGCCTTTCATTTGCAATCCCGATGAGTGTTGCAATGGATGTGGTGGATCAGCTAAAAGGCAATGGGCATGTCAGCAGAGGATGGCTCGGCGTGGTTATTCAAAATGTTAATCGCGAATTGGCCGAATCTTTTAGTCTTGACAGGGCTGCCGGAGCTCTGGTGGCAGCGGTGTTGCCTGAAAGCCCGGCAGAGAAGGGTGGGCTACAGGAGGGTGATATTATTATTCGATTTTCTGGCCATGGTATCGACCTGTCCTCTGATCTGCCACATGTAGTGGGTAAGATAAAACCTGGAGAAACAGTGCCGGTGCTGGTCGTTAGGGGCGGTGACAAAAAAACACTTCAACTGGTAGTGGGTGAGCTGCCGGAGGACACTGAGCAATTAAGTCAATACAAAAAGAACCCTGGTCATGAGCGGGTAAGCCGTCTTGGTTTAACTGTGGCTGATATCAACGAGCAGCTTGCGGCACGCTCGGGTATTAGTGAAGGGGTGGTGGTTGTCGAAGTACACAAGGGTAGTGCTGCGCGGGCCGGTTTACAGCGCGGTGATATTATTACCCAGTTGAATCGTACAAAAATCAGATCGGCTGGGCAGTTTGAAATAGAAATTGGAAAGGTGGAATCGGGTAAAACTCTCCCCGTGAGGGTGGTGCGCAGAGGGCGCCCCAGTTTTATTGCGCTGAAGGTGGAGTAACGGGTTTTCTGGTACCCGTGTCGGGTCAAGTGGAGTGATCTGTTTGGCCTGGTGCCAACCCCTATATTCACATGGCGATGGCCAGGTAAATCATGTAGACTTGCCTCCCAGCTCTGGCCGCAGGTTTCCAGGCGCACACCTACCATGATTCTATTACAGTGACTGATCTAAAATACATACGTAATTTCTCTATTATCGCCCATATTGACCACGGCAAGTCGACCTTGGCCGACCGTTTTATCCAGCATTGCGGGGGTCTTTCTGAAAGGGAGATGCAGGCGCAGGTGCTTGACTCGATGGACATCGAGCGCGAGCGCGGTATTACCATCAAAGCGCAGAGCGTTACTTTGTACTACAACTCAAAGAACGGTCATACCTACCAGCTTAATTTTATTGACACCCCAGGTCATGTTGATTTCTCCTACGAGGTGTCACGCTCCCTGGCTTCATGTGAAGGAGCCCTGTTGGTGGTAGATGCCGCTCAAGGGGTCGAGGCACAGTCAGTCGCCAACTGTTATACAGCGCTTGATCAGGGGCTGGAAGTCTTGCCGGTGCTTAACAAGATGGATCTGCCTCAAGCTGAGCCGGAACGTGTTATTCAAGAGATAGAGGATGTCATAGGGATTGATGCAGATCATGCGGTTCATGTGAGCGCCAAGTCGGGCCTTGGTGTGGATGAACTTTTGGAACAGTTGGTTGAGATTATTCCCCCACCGGAGGGTGATCGGGATGCACCGCTGCAGGCTCTGATTATTGATTCCTGGTTTGATAACTATCTGGGCGTTATCTCATTGGTGCGTGTTAAACAGGGTGTACTAAGAAAAAAAGACAAGATACGGGTTAAGTCCACAGGGCAAAACTGGAATGCAGATAGTGTGGGTATCTTTACTCCGAAGCGAACAGAAACTGAGCAGTTGCAGGCGGGTGAAGTGGGGTTTGTGGTCGCCGGAATCAAGGATATTCTGGGTGCTCCGGTGGGTGATACACTGATTCACGCCAGGGCTCCTGATACAGTAGCGTTGCCTGATTTTAAGAAAATCAAACCTCAGGTATATGCGGGAATGTTTCCTGTTAGTTCAGATGATTATGAGAATTTCAGGGATGCGCTGGCTAAATTGAGCCTTAATGATGCCTCTTTATTTTATGAGCCGGAAAGCTCCGATGCCCTGGGTTTTGGCTTTCGTTGCGGATTTCTTGGCATGTTGCATATGGAGATTATTCAGGAACGGCTGGAGCGCGAGTATGATCTTGATCTGATATCAACCGCCCCTACGGTTATTTATGAAGTGCTCACTAATCGTGGTGAAACACTGTCGGTAGATAATCCATCTAAACTGCCAGCCCCGGGAATCATTGAGGAGATGCGCGAGCCGATCGTACTGGCGAATATGCTGGTTCCCCAGGACTACCTGGGTAACGTAATTAGCCTCTGTGTTGATCGGCGTGGTGTGCAAAAAAATATGCAGTTTCATGGTAGGCAGGTTGCCCTGACCTATGAGCTGCCTATGAGTGAAGTGGTAATGGATTTCTTTGATCG
>CAYYRK010000003.1:0-40220 GCA_964473915.1 uncultured Pseudomonadales bacterium | reverse complement strand
TTGCCCTGACCTATGAGCTGCCTATGAGTGAAGTGGTAATGGATTTCTTTGATCGTCTGAAATCTGTCAGCCGGGGTTATGCTTCGCTTGATTACAGTTTTGTGCGCTTTGAAGCATCCAAGTTGGTTCGGATGGATATACTGATTAATGGTGAGAAAGTTGATGCGCTGGCCGTCATTATTCATCGTGATGAACTGCGCAGTCAGGGACGTTTGCTGACCGAAAAGATGAAAGAACTGATTCCCCGGCAGATGTTTGATGTTGCTATACAAGCGGCGGTAGGCAATCAGGTTGTTTCGCGCCAGACAGTCAAGGCGCTTCGTAAGAACGTAACTGCCAAGTGCTATGGTGGCGATGTCAGTCGTAAAAAGAAATTGCTCCAAAAGCAGAAAGAGGGCAAGAAGAGGATGAAGCAGGTGGGGCGTGTTGAAATCCCGCAGGAGGCGTTCCTGGCGGTGCTAAAGGTGGATAGATAATATGGATCTTGATTTTCCCCTGATACTGGTGGCCGCGGTATTTGTCACCGGAGGTACCTGGTTGCTGGATCTGTTGATACTGGCACCCAGAAGGGCCAGGCTATCCCCGAATAAAACGGCAATAGCAGCTTCAAATAAAAGCCTAACAGAGGGTGAGCCTCGCAAAGAACCTATCCTTGTTGAATACGCCAAATCTTTTTTCCCCGTGCTGTTTGTGGTTCTGGTGCTGAGATCCTTTTTATACGAGCCCTTTCAGATCCCCTCCGGTTCGATGTTGCCGACACTAAAAATAGGTGATTTCATTCTGGTTAATAAATATACCTATGGCTTGCGTCTGCCGGTTTTGGGCACCAAGGTAATCCCGCTGAATAACCCGGAGCGTGGTGATGTGATCGTCTTCAAATTTCCGGGTAATCATAAAATTAATTTTATTAAGCGGGTCGTTGGCGTATCTGGGGACACGGTTGCTTATCAGAACAAACAGATCTATATCAATGGTCAACTGATGCCTCAGCAGCTGGTGGCACAACTGCCACCACTGGCACCAAAATATCAGGTTTGGGACGAGCAGTTGGATGATAGCCAGCATCAGATCTATCGAAATATTGGGCCATCAATAAAATCTGGAGAGTGGCTGGTGCCACAAGGGCACTATTTTGTTATGGGTGATAACCGCGATAATAGTAACGACAGCCGTTATTGGGGCTTTGTGCCAGATGAGTTGGTGGTTGGCAAAGCGAGCCTTATTTGGATGCACTGGAACAAATTTTGGAGTGTTCCCGGTTTTGCCAATGTGGGTGCGATAGACTAAAATTTTAGAGTTATTCAACTTTAAAGTCGTAGCTGACGCAGGAGAGGAAAGCAAATGGTGGCCAGATCTGAAGCTGGAATGACAATGCTGGGTATGCTCTGTGTGGTGATTTTAGTAGTAGGGAGCATGCTGTTAGCCATGAAGATCGTACCCATTTATGTGGACGATTATGCAATTGGCAAAGCCCTTAAAGCATTGGGTGAAGACTCAAAACTCGCTTATGCGAAAAAAAGACAGATACGTAAATTACTGGATAGACGTCTGTCGGCAGACTATGCGCGTGAACTTGCAGATGATGAAATTACTATCGTTAAAGGCTCTAAGGAGTTACGGATAGAGATTAACTATGAGGCAAGAGTGCCGCTAATTTATAACCTGGATATTGTCGCCAGGTTTAACCATCAGCATGTTGAGCGTTTGTGAAGCAATCGCTGGAAAGACTGAGCCGAAAACTGGGCTACCAGTTTAAAGATGTGGCGCTTCTACAGCAGGCGCTTACCCATAGCAGTTATGGCAAGCATAATAATGAACGGTTGGAATTTCTGGGTGATTCTGTTTTGGGCTGGGTGATCGCAGACACGCTCTACCATCGTTTTCCACAGGCTAAAGAGGGCCAGCTAAGCCGACTTCGGGCCGGACTGGTGAAGGGTACGACATTGGCTCAGGTAGCACTTAACTTTGATCTTGGTCAATATATGCGTTTGGGGCCGGGTGAGTTAAAAAGCGGAGGTCATCGGCGCGAATCCATTCTTGCTGATGGACTTGAAGCGATTATAGGTGCAATTTTTTTGGACTCCGGTGTGGAGGCTTGCAAATTAAGATTATTGGCCTGGTTTGATGAGCGTTTAGAAAAACTCTCTTTGACAGATAACCTCAAGGACGCCAAAACAAGATTGCAGGAGTTTTGTCAGGCGCGTCAGCAGACGCTGCCAAAGTACAGTATTCGAGCTACTTTTGGTAAGGAGCATGAACAGGTATTTGAAATCATATGCGAGATTGATCTGTTGGCCGCACCAGTTGTTGGTAGAGGTAGCAGTCGGCGGCAAGCAGAGCAGGTGGCTGCACAAAAGGCATTGGATGCAATTGATTAATTGAAAAAATGATGAGTTATCCCCATGATGATGGATAAAGAAAATTCGCGTTCCGGCTATATCGCCATTGTAGGTCGACCCAATGTGGGCAAGTCTACCCTGCTCAATAGAATACTGGGTCAGAAGATAAGCATCACCTCTCGCAAACCACAAACAACCCGGCACAAAATACTTGGAGTCAAGACTTGTGGTGATGTGCAGGCCATCTATATTGATACCCCAGGGTTACACCGAGAGCGCAAAGAAGCACTGAATCACTATATGAATAGCCAGGCATCGAGTGCGTTGCGAGATGTGGATCTGGTTATTATGGTGGTTGAAAGAGATGTCTGGACCGATGAAGACGAACTGGTGCTGGACAAAGTCAGGCAGTGTCGATCTCCAGTTATTGCGGTGGTCAATAAGGTTGATCTATTGCAGGAGCAGGCGCGGTTGCTTCCGTTAATAGAGATGCTCTCCAAGAAATTTGAATTTGCTGAAATTGTACCGACCTGTGCGCGCAGGGGTGATAATCTTGATAGATTGGAGAAACTGATAGTCGAGCGGCTTCCTAAGGGCGTGCATTACTTTCCAGAAGACCAGATAACTGATCGCAGTGAGCGGTTTCTTGCGTCTGAGATGGTCCGGGAAAAAATTATGCGGCGCCTGGGAGATGAGGTGCCTTACCAGATTACGGTTGAAATAGAACAGTTCAAACATGAAGGTAAGCTGCTGCGTATCCGGGCATTGATTCTCGTAGAAAGAGATGGACAGAAAAGGATCATCATTGGCCATCGGGGGGAGCAGTTGAAGCAGATAGGCCGCGATGCAAGAATTGATATGGAGCGGTTATTTGGTGTAAAGGTGATGTTACACCTTTGGGTCAAAGTAAAAACAGGCTGGGCAGACAATGAAAGAAGCCTGCGTAGTCTGGGTTACCATGAAAGCTAGCCACAGGCTATTCTCAGGCGGTGCTGATACAGCCTTAACAGTGATACCTTGTGGTAAAAGTTGATCTGCAACCGGCCTATGTGCTGCATAGTCGACATTATCGCGAGACCAGTTTGTTGGTCGATCTTTTAACCCCGGATTACGGTCGTCTTAGCGTTGTAGCGCGTGGAGCAAGCGGGCCAAGGTCTGGTTTACGGTACTGTTTACAGCCCTTCAGGCGATTGGCCGTTTCCTGGTACGGTAAGGGGGAGCTTAAGACTCTAAAGTCGGCCGAGGAGCATGCCTGCATCAGGTTAGAGGGTGACGCCCTTTTTAGTGGCCTCTATCTGAATGAGCTGCTGATGCGGCTGCTGGGTGGCCAGGATGGCTGTGAGCAAATCTTTATTCTGTATGAGCACGTGATTGCGGCCATAGCCCAGACAACACAGGTTCAGCCTGTATTGCGGACATTTGAGTTGAATCTGCTTGAACAACTGGGTTACGCAATCTCCTTTCCAGAAACATCTACTGTTGAAAATAGTTCCAATGGCCGGCATCCTTCTGCCCCCAGGGTAGAAAAATATTGTTACGATGTGGGAGGTACTTTTATTGCGGTGCACAGCACAGCAGAAATTGGCGACAGTGCGCGCTACTTTACCAGCACGGAGTTGTCTGCCATCTCCAAAGGTGATTATTCAGATCAGAAAATTTTTCCAGCGGCTAAAAGATTGATGCGCCTGGCATTGGCTCCCCTCTTGGGCGGGCGGGTGTTAAACAGCCGAAAACTTTTTATTCAACAACGAAGGCAGGGTCGATGAATAATAAAAATAGAATATTGCTGGGTGTCAATATTGATCATGTGGCAACCTTAAGGCAGGCAAGAGGGACTCGTTATCCTGATCCTGTTCAGGCAGCTATAGAGGCTGAGGAGGCAGGAGCAGATGGTATCACCCTGCACCTTCGAGAGGATCGGCGGCATGTCCAGGAACGGGATGTGCTTGCACTGGGAGCCGTATTATTGACTCGCATGAATCTGGAAATGGCCGCTACTGATGAGATGGTAGCCTTTGCCAAAAAAGTAAAACCAGCGCATATATGTCTGGTGCCAGAGCGCCGTGAGGAACTCACGACTGAGGGCGGTCTGGATGTGGTATCGCAGGCGTTGAGAATGGCAGAAATCACCAAGCAATTAACTCAGATGGGTGCAGAGGTCTCTCTTTTTATCGACCCTGACCCTTTGCAGATTGAAGCTGCAGCCAGATGCAGGGCCCCAGCCATCGAGATTCATACTGGCCACTATGCGGATGCACCGAATGAAACGATGCAAAAACAGGAGCTTGAACGAATTGTCCTGGGGGTCGGGCACGCTCTGTCGTTGGGGCTAATCGTAAACGCAGGGCATGGGCTTTGTTATCATAATGTAGAGCCTATCGCTGCAATCCCGGGTATTAATGAGCTAAATATTGGACACTCCATTATCTCCAGGGCTCTCTTTACGGGGTTTAAACCGGCAGTTAGAGAGATGAAACAGTTGATGCTGGAAGCGGCGAGAAGTGGCTGATTAACAACATTTGATCAGGGCTGATGTTTGAGGTAGGTATGATTAATGGCTCTCGTGCAAAGCTCTCAGAGTATTTTTCGCTAACCCCCGGCTGAAAGTACCATAGCCCTGTAGTATTAGGAAAATTTAGTATTTTGAGATGATGCTCATCTACTCGATAAATAAAGATAGTGAGTTTGATTGTGAATAAAAAGATAGCCAGGAATAATGCTGATGACAGGGGGGTAAAAGCCTTCCCCACCGTGGAAAGTTGTGTAGGTGAAACGCCTTTGGTGCGGTTGCAGCGTCTTGGTGAAAACACCAGCAATACCATTTTGGTCAAATTGGAGGGGAATAACCCCGCAGGCTCGGTCAAGGATAGGCCGGCGTTGAACATGATCAATCGGGCTGAACAGCGCGGTACAATCAAGCCAGGTGATACCCTGATTGAGGCTACCAGTGGCAATACAGGCATAGCGTTGGCCATGGCCGCAGCGATCAAGGGTTACCGTATGCTGCTGATCATGCCTGATCATATGAGTGAAGAGCGTCGTGCGGCCATGTCTGCATATGGTGCTGAACTTATTTTGGTGAGCAAAGAGGCGGGTATGGAAGGTGCGCGGGATCTTGCTGAAAAAATGCGCGACGAGGGCGAGGGAATTGTACTTGACCAGTTCGGCAATATGGATAATCCGCAAGCCCATTATGAAACAACAGGCCGAGAAATATGGCGGCAGACCCGGGGGCAAATTACGCATTTCATCTGTTCCATGGGTACCACCGGGACCATCATGGGTGTTTCCCGGTTCCTCAAGGAAAAAAATCCTGAGATTCAAATCATCGGTTTGCAGCCACAGGATGGGTCCAGTATTCCTGGGATTCGGCGCTGGCCGACAGCCTATATGCCGAAGATATATGATGACTCAAGAGTAGATCGGGTTATGGATATTTCCCAGGAAGAAGCCGAAGACACCATGCGCAAACTTGCCAGACAGGAGGGGATTTTTTGCGGAGTATCCTCTGGCGGCGCGGTGTTGGGTGCGCTCAGCGTGGCCCAGGAGGTGGATAATGCAGTTATTGTGGCGATCATTTGTGATCGTGGTGACCGCTATCTTTCTACGGGTGTTTTTTCATAACCACTAATGCTCTTCACTGAGATTGTCTCAACATCTTCATGGAAACAGGCAGCCTTTGCGACGCAAAATCAGTTACCCCAGCCAGATTAGCGCCATCTTCCTCTGTCTTCACTAAAGCCCTGGGCGGTAAATCCTGTAGCATGCGTGGTTGGGATAATTTTAGGTTATGGCAGTGGTTCGAGTTGTAGAAAAATGAACATCATACGCCTCCAGGCAAATCAATAGACAGGAATCAGTAGGAGCTTATGGCGAGAAGAAGAGTACAGAGGGTAAGCGAACAGCTAGAGCTGGAAATAGACGGCATCAGTCATGATGGCCGTGGTCTGGCCCGGCGAGAGGGTAAGCGGGTTTTTATTCAGGGCGCACTACCTGGTGAGCAGGTTTTGGCTGAGATAACTCGGCGGCGCAAACGATTTGATGAGGGTCGAGTGCAGCAGGTGTTGCGCGCATCACCATCGAGAGTCGAGCCCCAATGCCTGAGTGCTGACAGGTGTGGAGGTTGTAGTCAGCAACACCTGGATGCGGCCGAACAGATCAGCCTGAAACAGGCTGTTTTGCTTGAGCAGTTGGAGCATTTTGGCGGACTAAAACCCGATAAAATATTACCCCCAGTCACCGGACCTTACTACGGTTATCGCCGCAAGGCGCGCCTTGGTGTGCGTTATGTGGTTAAGCGAGAGGAGGTGCTGGTCGGATTTCGTGAGAAAGGCAACAGTTTTATTGCCGACATCGAACAATGCCCCGTCATGGACAGGCGTATTGGTAGTGAAATAATCAACCTGAGACTGCTTCTGGGAACACTGGATGCGTACCGGTTGATTCCCCAAATTGAAGTGGCAATGGGTGATTCTGAAGCTGCTCTGGTGTTTCGTCATCTCGAGCCGCTGACAGAGAACGATCAAGCCGCGCTTGTCGAATTTGGCAAACACAGAAATATCCACATTTATTTGCAGCCAGGTGGGGTGGATACTGTACATAAAATATGGCCGGATGATAACAATGAACGGCTAAGTTATGCGCTGGATGAATTTGGGTTGGAGATGCGTTTTCATGTGATGGATTTTACTCAGGTCAATCCCCACATTAACAAACAGGTGGTTTCTCGGGCGGTGAGTTATCTGTCTCCACAGCCAGAAGACAGGATTTTAGATCTGTTTTGCGGGTTAGGTAATTTTACTCTGCCTTTGGCCAGATCTGGAGCCCACGTGACGGGCGTTGAGGGGAGCGCGGCTATGGTGGAGAGAGGCTATGAAAATGCAGCGCTTAACAAGCTGGAAAATGTCGAGTTTTATGCTGCCGATCTGTTTAAGTCGATTCAGGGGGCGCCGTGGTTCAATAAGCGTTATAACAAGCTGCTTATAGATCCTCCCCGGACAGGCGCGCTCGAGGTGGTTAGCGTCATGAAAGAACTGCGACCCGAAAAAATAGTCTATGTGTCCTGTAATCCGGCAACTCTGGCAAGAGATGTGGGGGTGTTAAGCGACCAGGGCTATAGTCTGGATGCTGCTGGCGTGATGGATATGTTCCCGCATACCACTCATGTTGAATCAATTGCCATATTGACTTGCCAGTAATTTAACCACCTGTAATACGGAAATTGATTGATGGTTCAGGTTAGAGAATATCAACCGCTCAAAACGGAAGAAAGCCTCAACATTGAGGCCTGGCTGGAACGGTTACAGCAAGAGCTTGGTGGCCAGAGTGTTGAGGCTGTCAAGCAGGCCTGTGCGGTTGCAGAAAAAGCGGCATTAAACAGGGAGGCTGGCAGTTATCACAGTGATGCCTGGGGAAATTGTTATTTTGCGGGGCTTGAGATAGCTGAAATTCTGGTCGACCTTAAACAGGACAGTGAAACACTGGTGGCAGGCGTTCTTTACCGGGCAGTCAGGGAGCGAAAACTGCCGTTGGATAGCGTACGGCGAGATTTTGGGATCAAAGTTGCCCATCTGATCGAGGGCGTACAGCAGATGGCAGCTATCACTGCAGTGCAGCAATCGCAACACAAGGTAGTGTTAGGTGATACTCAGCGCCAAATAGATAATGTTCGCAAGATGCTGGTCGCAATGGTTGATGATGTACGGGTTGCCCTGATCAAGCTGGCAGAAAGAACCTGGGCGATCAGGGCGGTCAAAAATGCACAGGAATCTCGTAAACAAAAAATTGCCCGGGAGGTTTTTGATATCTATGCGCCGCTGGCCCACCGCCTGGGCATCGGGCACATAAAATGGGAGCTGGAGGATGTTTCTTTTCGCTACCTTTCTCCAGACAAATACAAAGTGGTCGCCAAGCTTCTTGATGAACGGCGCCTGGACAGGGAGCGTTATATCTCTGAAGTTGTTCATGTGCTGGAATCCAGGCTGCGTGAAAATCAGATTGACGCAGTAGTGACCGGGCGGGTTAAGCATATTTACAGTATCTGGCGCAAGATGCAGCATAAGAAAATTGATTTCGATCAGGTTTATGATGTTCGTGCATTGCGGGTGCTGGTTCCACAGGTCAGAGATTGCTATGCCACGCTGGGAGTGGTGCATGAAATATGGCGTCATATACCTCAAGAATTTGATGACTATATAGCGATGCCTAAACGTAACGGATACAGGTCACTGCATACTGCAGTTTTTGGTCCGGAAGGGAAGGGGATGGAGATTCAGATTCGTACCCATGAGATGCATGAAAATGCCGAGTTTGGTGTCTGTTCACACTGGAGCTACAAGGGTACTGATACAGATAATAGTGCCAGAGGGTACGAAGAAAAAATTAGTTGGTTACGTCATGTGCTGAAGTGGCATGATGAAGTGGGCGACCTGCAATCACTGGCGGAAGAACTTGAGATCGACATAACCTCTGACCGAGTCTACGTATTCACACCGGCAGGACATATTGTCGATCTGCCCCATGGTGCTACGCCGATTGACTTTGCGTATCGGGTGCACACCGAAGTGGGGCATCACTGCCAAGGCTGCAAAGCTAATGGCCATATTGTACCACTTAATTACCAGCTGCAAACGGGCGACCACCTGGAGATACTGACTTCAAAAAATGGTTCGCCTAGCAGGGACTGGTTAAATTCGGCGCTGGGCTATGTTGCTGCTTCACGTACTCGCACCAAGATTCAGCATTGGTTTAAGGCGCAGGACCGGGATAAAAACATTCAGGCAGGGCGCGCTATGATTGAGCGTGAGATCAAACGCCTGGCCATCAGATCCCTTGATCTGGACAGGCTGGCTATTGATGTGAACTATAAGAATGCAGACGATATGTTCAGCGCTACGGGTGCGGGCTATTTAAGAATAGCTCAGGTTTTGGGTGCAGCTCAGACGCAGTTGGCTACGCCACTAAAACAGGATCAACTTAAGTTGAAACTACCGTCAGGCCCCTCTACAGAGGATCTGGCCTATGACCTTCAATGTCAGGGAGTGGGGAACCTTCTTTCCAATCTGGCGGGCTGTTGCAAGCCTGTACCCGGAGATGATTGTATCGGGTATATTACTGTAGGGCGAGGGATGTCAATCCACCGTAGCGATTGTATTAACGTAGTCAAATTGGCTAAGGATGAGCCCGGGCGCATAATTGATGTGCAATGGGGGAATAAAGTCGAAGTCAATTATCCGGTAGATGTGCTAATACAGGCGTTTGACCGGCAGGGATTGTTGCTGGATGTGACCGCAATACTGGTGGATGAAGCGGTCAATGTGACCAACGTCCGTTCAGAAACAGACGGTCAGAATAATCTTGTTGAATTAAAATTGACGATCGAAGTTCCCAATCTTGTTGCGCTCGGAAAAGTACTGACTAAGATCAGCCAGCTGCCTAATGTTTTTGAAGCTAAACGTTACAGACAGGGTGGGTAGCGAAAAATGACCTATCAGATTGAAGATTTACTGCACTTGATGAGTGAGTTACGTCACCCTGATTACGGTTGTCCATGGGACAAAAAGCAAACATTAGACTCGCTGGTTCCCTGTACGATTGAGGAGGCCTATGAGGTGGCGGAGGCAATAGCAGGCGGAGACTTCGATGAGATCAAGCAGGAGTTGGGTGATCTGCTCTTTCAGGTGGTATTTTATGCGCAAATTGCTCAGGAGCAAGCTCAGTTTGATTTTACGGATATCACCTGTGTGCTGGTTGAAAAATTACTGCGACGCCACCCCCATGTCTTTCCGGATGGCAGCCTGGAGTCTGCTGGAACAGCCCCTGTTTGTGATGAACAGCAGCTAGGGAAAAGATGGGATGAGATCAAGCAATTGGAGCGTAATGCCAGGAACAAAGAGAGTATTTTAGATGATATACCCCAAGCTCTCCCGGCGTTGAGTCGTGCCAGTAAGTTGCAGAAGCGGGCGGCCAGTGTTGGTTTTGATTGGCCTGCTATTGGCGGGGTTTTCAAAAAATTGGATGAAGAAAAAGCTGAGCTTGAGCAGGCGATTAAGGCCGGTTCAAAGAGGGCCGAGGAAGAGGAGCTTGGCGACCTGCTCTTTACCTGTGTCAATATTGCGCGGCATTTAGGTGTTGATCCTGAGGCAGCATTGCGTGAAGCCAATCACAAGTTCGAACGCAGGTTTAATAATATAGAGATGAGTGTCAAGGCGGCGGGTGACGAGCTGGAAAATATAAGCCTTGAACAGTTTGAGAGCAGATGGCAGGAGGCAAAATTAAACTGTGAACGTTGATCGCAATGAAGCGAACACTGATAAAGCTAGTGGTCAACGAGCTCTCTTTTTGCTCAGTTAATAGATCATCCGGGCTGTTTTTTTGTTGCACGCTATTCAACGGCTGACGCCAGTAACTTTAGAAGTTACAATGCGGGGGTTTTGAATTATAAAATAGCTGCCAGGTGCAGCTAATCAACTTAGGGAACTAGCATTATGCGTGTGATTTTATTGGGCGCTCCAGGGGCAGGTAAAGGAACGCAGGCACAATTTATTTGTGAGCATTACGGTATTCCTCAGATTTCTACTGGAGATATGTTACGGGCAGCAGTTAAGGAAGGCAGCGATCTGGGAAAAAAGGCCAAGGGGATTATGGATGCCGGCGGCCTGGTTTCGGATGAGATCATCATCGACCTGGTTAAAGAACGCATCCAGCAATCTGATTGCGAAAATGGATTCTTGTTTGACGGTTTTCCAAGGACTATTCCTCAAGCCCAGTCTTTAAAAGACGCCAATATTAAAATAGATCATGTTGTGGATATTGATGTTGCTGATGAAGAGATCATTAACCGGCTCAGCGGCAGGCGGGTTCATCCTGCATCGGGAAGAGTCTATCACCTGGTTTTCAACCCACCTCAAAATGAAGGGAAGGATGATGTGACCGGAGACGATCTGGTGCACAGAGCCGATGACAGTGAAGATACAGTGCGCAATCGGTTAAAGATCTATCATGATCAGACCCGGCCATTGGTTGATTTTTACGGACAGTGGGCAGAAAAATCTTCTGCTGCGCCGCTATACTGTTGTGTTGCCGGAACTGGGGATGTGGGGCAGATAAAAGATAAAATTATCCAGCAGTTGAGCTAACTGTGCGCAGGTGTAGGTAGCTGGTTGCTATAACACTTTGCTCCTGGTTAACGTGGCAGGAGCTGGATATTAAATCTGATCAAAAAGGCCTGCAACTCAACATAATATTCAGCCTTATCGTAGTAGATTAATCCCAACCAGGATAATTTATAAAATATGCCTGTTTATAAAATCGACAAACTTATGGAAGAGACTCGGCGAATTGCGTCTGAGTACCGTAAATCGACGGGCAATACCCTGCCCGTCAGCGTTGAATTGGCCCGTTTTGATGCGATTCGCTTGCTAGATCTGCTCCCAATACAGACACAGGAGCGAGCTGTTGATGCACTTTTGCCCGCTTTTAAGGGAGGAGGCAAGGTCCAGATCAAGGGACGGGTGATATTCGACGAGGCCAAGCGGGGCCAGAGAGTTGGGCAATTAAATCTTGACGCTGGCTGGGATTTGATACTGCTTGTTTTAATGAATTCTGAGTACGAATGTACCGAGATATATGAGCTAGGCCGTGATCGCCTTGAATGTGAAATCTCTGATCAGAAAGAGCTGAAAGCAAAGGCAAGGGGGGCGCTATCGGTAAAGAAATTCAAGGCTATTGGACAGTTGTGTTGGAGCAGGAGTGGGGCTGGCTTTTGATTAAAGCTGACCCCAGATCTGTATTGCACTCGCCTTTTTCGCTGAGGCTACCCCTATGACAAAACTACTCGCGATAGACGCCTCTGCCGATGCCTGTTCAGTGGCGCTTAATATTGACGGGGAGATCTATGAGCTGTTTGAGGTGGCGCCGCGACTCCATGCCCGTATCCTGTTAACCATGATCAACGATCTGCTGGCGGATCATTCAGTCAAAATTTCTGATCTTGATATGATCGCTTATGCTCGAGGTCCTGGCTCGTTTACAGGGCTTAGAATTGCTGCGGGTATTGTTCAGGGAATGGCTTTTGCTGCAGATCTACCGGTGGTTCCAGTATCAACCCTGGCAACACTTGCCCAGCGTGCCAGTCGCCGTAGTGACGAATTATGTCTAGTGGCATTGGATGCGCGTATGGATGAGGTCTATTGGGCATGCTACCGAATGAAGCAGGGGTTTGTGTCTCTGGAGGGAGAGGAAAAAATTAGCCGTCCGGAGAATATGAATCCACAAGAATTTATGGGAAGTGAAAAAAATTGGCTGGGAGTGGGAGAGGGTTGGCACTTAATGGATCGTTTCAGGGAAGATGTGCGCGTGGGAGCCACAAGCATCATTCAAGACCTGTATCCTCACGCTGCCGATGTGGCAAGCCTGGCACTACATTATCTGGCTTGTGATCCCGATGTGGCGCTACCACCTGAGCGGGCACTTCCAGTCTACCTGCGAGATAAAACGGCCTGGAAAACGGCCTAATTATTTTGATTGTGGAAAATGGCAGCTTTCAAATGAACGTTAGGGTGGTATAGATGGATCTAGGTCAGGCTGTATTTCTTGCTTTACTGCAGGGGATCACTGAATTTCTCCCTGTTTCAAGCTCAGCTCACCTGATTCTTCCTGCGCAACTGCTTGGCTGGGAAGATCAGGGCCTGGCGTTTGACGTTGCGGTTCATGTGGGGACCCTCGTTGCTGTCCTGCTTTATTTCAGAAAAGATCTGCTGGTGATGGCCGGTGCCTGGGTGAGTTCTGTGCTGGGTGGATGTAGTACCCAGGAGAGTAAGCTTGTCTGGCTGCTATTATTGGCAACGGTTCCGGCTGGGCTCGCAGGCCTGTTGCTTAACGAGCAGATTGAAACCAGCATGCGGTCGGTTCTGGTGATTGCAATTGCAACACTGGTGTTTGGCATCGGGCTATATATTGCCGAGCGTTATAGCTCGAAAGACCGGGAGATTGCTCAACTACGTTGGCAGGGTGCTTTGGTTATTGGGCTTTTTCAGATGCTTGCGTTGATCCCTGGGACGTCAAGGTCAGGCATTACCATTACTGCTGGCTTGATGCTGGGGTTGAATCGCACAGCGTCGGCTCGATTTTCATTCCTGCTTTCGATACCGGTTATTCTAGGTGCAGGCCTGCTCAAAACTTTGGAGTTGTTACAGCTGGAGTCTGTTGACTGGTCTGGACTGATTCTCGGGGCCGTTATCGCTTTTTTCAGCGCCTATCTTGCTATCGATTGTTTTCTGAAGCTGATTGATCGGGTTGGCTTGCTGCCTTTTGTGGTCTATAGGCTTGTTCTAGGCGTGGTGCTACTGCTAATTGTGCTCTAATCTCCTTTAAAACCAATAGGTAATAACCAGAAATCCGGAGTATAATGCCAGTCAATCTTTGATTTGGTAGCATCTGAATACTCGGCATACAATGTTTATCTCTCCCTTATCCCAGTCTCTCTCAACCATTAGTACTGGGGACAACAGTCAGTCAAAAATCGTGCAGCAAAGTGTGCAGCGTAGCCCCAGTGCTCAAGCTGTAGCCACGATCACAGATGATAACGGGCAGCTGATGGTAGCAGCACGAGATTACGCTAAAGTAGAACGTGTTAATTTAAACCTGGTTAGAGAGTCAAATATCCCGCTGCAAAATCAGCGGGCGGTTGCGACTTACAGTGCTGCGGCCAATATAGTGGATCAGGGGAGTGCCGCATCTGGCATGCTCGATCTGTTTGCCTGATCTCTTGTGTGGCCAATGGTTGTGTTAAGTTTATGATAGCAAGTCTTGCAGTTTGTTTTGAATCGATAAGTTTGAAAGCGCAAGCACAAAGCCTTGCGGATGACTTGATGCTTGAATTGGTTGGGCCGCAGGGCGAAACTGGTGAGGTAGATAAAGAGTTGCTGCTCTGTGTTACCCATGCCGGTCTAGGCTTGAAACCGGCCGGAGCTCGGCAAAAACCGGTTTGTGTGGATTTTGTTGGTGGGGCTATGGGGTACAGAACCAGAGGTCTAAGCCGGGGTGCTGAGCCGATAGGCAAAGCTGTTGGCCTCAGAGGTAACGAGGAGCTTTATGTTGTGGATGCAACGGCGGGTCTGGGGCGTGACGCTTTTGTACTCGCCAGCCTGGGATGCAGGGTCTTGATGTTGGAAAATCATCCGGTGATGGCGCTAATGCTTCGCGATGGGATGCAGCGGGCTAGTCGGAATCTGCAGGCTGCGGTAACTATAAATAGGATGAAGTTGCGTGTTAGTGATGCCCTGAGCTGGCTGGGTCTGTTTGAAGGCTCTGCAAGTCAGCGGCCTGACGTAATCTATCTTGATCCGATGTTTCCACCGCGAAACAAGACAGCCAAGGTGAAAAAAGAGATGCAGGTGCTGCATAGCTTGCTTGATGGCTGCGGTGATGGGACGGGGTTGTTGGATGCGGCGTTAAAAGTGTCAGGGAAGCGTGTTGTGGTTAAGCGACCGGCTAAAGCTGCACCCTTGCAGGGAAAAGAGCCAGACTTCAAAGTAGGTGGAAAAACCAGCAGGTTTGATGTTTATTTAATGCCGCCGGGCATACATGGATGATGCTGCGGCGTAGCTTATGGCCTTGAAGATCGCCCATGGCTGTGTTTAGATTAACCTCGGCTTATTTAGAGGGAAGTTTCACCAGAATCCGGGGTTTTCCTGGAGAGATCTGTTTTCAGGTTGCTCTAACTGGCAAGAGCCGATGTTATTTATCGAGTTTTGGTAGGCCTTGGCAAGATGGGTGAGAAATCCCGGGAGAATCCGGGTAGTGTGACTGGTGCAAAGTGCATCAGGGTTAAAAATACTCGACCTGTTAGGCGCCATAGGATGCAGAGTCGTTTTTGAGTTTTTTGGTGAAATTTCAGGTTAGGTAACAGGCAGCATCTGGTTGCCAAGTTTTTTTTAATATAGCGAGACCTTTGCACGGGAGATGATTTTGGTTCCAGGCAAGGCTAAAATGCGCGCAAAGAGGGAGTTTACAGTTGTAGATGACCGATTGAGCGCATTTTTAACACAGCATGGGAGTAAAATGGCTCTCGTGCAAAGGTCTCATAGCACAGGTTTTAATAATGACTTTAAGTATTGTAATAAGATCTATCGTTACCGGGCTTTTGGTAGCGGTACCAGCCCCTTTTATTGTTAGTGCCCTGCAAGGTGCTGCGGGTATAGGAGTAGCAATTTATTTGGCTGCGAGCATGTCCGCTGTCTTGGGGTGTCTGGTTCTCGGTTATTTCGCCACAACGAGCCCAAAAAGCCAGATAGTAGCGGCCAAAGGAGATGCCGCCAACGGAGATGCCAGAAGTGGTGGTCAAGTTGAGGACAGGGAGGCGGGCACCGTAAAGTGGTTTAATGTATCTAAGGGTTTTGGTTTTATCACGCGTGCCTCGGGAGAGGATGTGTTCGTCCACTACCGCTCTATTCGCAGCGGTGGCCGTAGGACACTGAGTGATGGTCAACAGGTGGAGTTTGTTGTTACCAAAGGAGACAAGGGCTTGCAGGCGGAAGATGTCTCAGTTGTTGATTAACGCTGCATTGAGCCCAGATTAATCAGTTGAATGAAAAAAACTCACGCAATTTTTTAGCATCCTTGAAAGTATTTAAAAATACACTCACACCCAGTGGTGCGACTTTATTAGGGTTTTAAAACTCTATAGGCACCACTGTGTGACACTTCTGTTCTACGTTCAATGGGTCAAATTAGGTTAAAGGCCGGGGAGAGGTTGTTTTAGTTCTTGTCGGTAAAAAATGTGATGAGTCGAAATAAACTCATTCCCAGGTAGCCGATCAGAGCGCCAATGCCGCCAGCGATGAGTAGAATTAGGCCCGCTGTGGCTATCAACTCCTGCTTGATAGAGGAGGGCATGGCCTGGTCAACAAAAACAATCAGTGCTGCACCGAGGAAAAACAGGGCGGCACCTGAGATAAACCATAGCAGATTACTCTTTTGGTTATCACCACGCACCTGTAACCTTTTTGAGAACTTGCGCAACCTGTTGTCTGTGGGTTTGCTCATGGTTTTTGTCAAATAAGTAGTTTGCTGATGATCTGTTGGTAGATTTGGGTCAACTGCAGGAGCTCCTCAACACTAACCCGTTCGTTTACCCGATGAATGGTTGAATTGTTGGGGCCAAGCTCAATAACTTGAGCGCCTGTCGGGGCGATAAAGCGCCCGTCTGACGTGCCCCCTGAGGTGGAAAGCGCCGCAGGGTAGCCCATGACTGCCTCTACAGCGGAAACTGCCGTCTGCGTCAATAGACCCTCCTCGGTAAGGAAAGGCAAGCCGTAGGAGGTCCATTTGAGCTCATAGTCCAGAGCGTGCTTGTTCAGTATTTGCTCAATTCTTTCGGAAAGTTGTGCGGCGTTGCTTTGGGTTGAGTAACGAAAATTAAAGTCTAATTCCAGGCGCCCAGGAATAACGTTCATGGCCCCGGTACCGCTATATATATTGGATATCTGGAACGAAGTCGCAGGAAAGTAACGGTTGCCCTCATCCCAGCGTTCCAACGTCATTTCGTTAATCGCGGCGGCAGCTTTATGGATGGGGTTAACCGCCAGGTGCGGGTATGCAATGTGCCCCTGAGAGCCCTGGATAATCAGATGACCACCCAGAGAACCTCTCCGCCCATTTTTAATCGTATCGCCTGTTTTTTCGCTTGCAGAGGGTTCGCCAATAATGCACCAGTCAATCTGCTCTCCCCGGTTAGCGAGGTGTTCCAAAACCTTGACTGTACCCTGGGTGGCGGGTCCCTCCTCATCACTGGTGATCAAAAATGCTATCCTTCCTGAATGGTTTGGATTGGCTAGCACAAACTGTTCTGTTGCTATCAGCATAGCTGCCAGCCCGCCCTTCATGTCAGCAGCGCCCCTGCCATAAAGATAGCCATCCCTGATTTCTGGCGTAAATGGAGGTGAATCCCAGTCGTCCAGTGGGCCTGGTGGTACCACGTCGGTGTGCCCGGCAAAGGCCAGTAGTGGTCCGGTATCTCCACGTACGGCCCAGAAGTTTGTGACCTCGCCAAAGGGCAGTGGCTCTATACGGAAACCTGCTTTGTGCAGGCGAGCACAAAGAATTTTTTGGCAATCAGCATCCTTAGGTGTGATGGATTCTTTTGCTACAAGTTGAGTCGTGAGTTCAATGACGGGTTTCATGATTTTTTCCAGCCTTGGGGGGATGTTTGCCAACGGACTTGCGGGTATATTGAATGGTTTGGTTATTGTTAGCCTCCTGCTATTTTGACGTTATGCCCCATTTTTTCGAGGATTTTTTGAAGTAATTCCCGGTAATCACCTTGAATTTCTATGATGCCAGCCTTGACAGTGCCGCCGCAGCCACACCTCTTTTTTAGCTGTTTGGCAAGGGCATGTAGCTGTTTATCGTCTAGCTGTAATCCGGTAATCAGGCTCACGCCCTTACCTTTGCGTCCCTTTGTTTCTCGTTGAATTCGTATAATGCCATCACCCGTGGGTAGAGTTGATGGTTGGCGGCATATGCACGCTGCTTTAGCTTTGCTGCAGTCAGGACAGACCCTGCCCTCCTCTGTGGAGTAGACTAATCGGGAATTTTTGTTCATATATTTGTTGCTGTGCATATAGTTAAGTTTGGGGTGATTGTGTCAGTTTAAGAATAATGGCGTGGTTTAACAAGTCAGTTTGCTAGCCACTGTAATCTCTACAGGTTTTCGGGGGCAGATTAAATCGTCTCCCAAGTTTGACTGTGCCTTAGTGACTAATACTACGGTTTGCCATTATAATAACTAAAAAAACACAGTCACTGCTGTGTGGGGAATTAAATTTTAATGCAAAATAATCATCAGCACTTTTCAAATAAAGATTGTGAATACTACCCCTGTCATGAGCAAGAAGAAGATATAAACTGTTTATTTTGTTACTGCCCCATGTATTTCATTCAATGCCCAGGAAAATATAAAGTCCTCTTCGATGGCAGGAAAGACTGCATGGAGTGTACCTTACCCCACAAAAGTAGTGGCTGGAAAATTGTACAAAAGGTAATGGAGTACCCAAGGCCATTTGTGGCGCCATCTGAGAAATAGCGTTGGGTATATGATCTCTGGCAGAGAGATCCACTCGATATGTAACCCCTGTATCGCCAGTAGAACAATCGCTGAGCGTGTTGGTCGCGAGCAAGGCTCAGTTTACAATAGCAAACGTTTATTACAGGTAGGGTTCTTTATGATAGAGCAGATTATTATCGATGTTCGCGAAGAAGATGAATTTATCGCTGAGCACGTTGAGCGCTCAATTAACATTCCTCTCTCCTCGTTTACGAATTTAGCCCCAGGTATATTAAATCAACTGGGTGTGCGCGAAATTGTTTTGATGTGCCGCAGCGGTGTGCGGGCGGTACAGGCTAAAAGTTTGTCTGAAAGCCTGGGCTTTAATGATGCCCACACCTATGAAGTGTATGAGGGGGGCATTCTCCGCTGGAAAAAAGAGGGAAACCCTGTTGTATCACGTGGAATAAAGGCTCCCTTGCCACTGATGCGTCAAGTGCAGCTTGTGGTAGGTGCTATGGTGATGATATTTGGCTTGCTCGGTGCGTTGGTTGATCCTGTTTATGCCTACGGCGCGGCATTTGTGGGTGCAGGCCTTCTGATGGCTGGAGCTACCGGGTTTTGTGCTCTGGCAAATGTGCTGGGAGCACTCCCCTGGAACAGGGGGGATACCATAGCAAAGCAGGAGCTGTGTCACCTGGGTAAAGAGTAGACCCAAATAAAAATGGCAAACTAAAGAGATTTTAAAAACTCAATAACTTGTTATAATCATAAAAGATTTCTGCATAAAGCAGCATGCTGAGTCAAAGCTAACAAAAACTTAATAAGGGAAGCGCACTATGAGTAACGGTACAGTAAAGTGGTTCAATGCAGACAAAGGTTATGGTTTTATCACTCCGGATGACGGCGGGAAAGATCTGTTCGTGCACCATTCTGAAATCAAGACCTCTGGCTATGCAACGCTCAGTGATGGCCAAAAGGTAGAGTTTGAGGTTGGCCAAGGGCAGAAGGGTCCGTGTGCAACTAATGTTGTGCCGGCTTAAATATATTAAGAAATTATAGAGCCCGGTCTATGCATGGGAGCTATCTTGCTCCCATGCTGAATTAAATCATTGCATATTCCGCCCAAGCGGAATGTTGTTTTTCGTTGAGCGTGAATATTTTTCTCCTGTGGCAGTGAGTTAGTTGTCACCTGTGCCAGGAATGACAGCTCATATCTTTGCTGAACTGTATTGAGCTTTTGTTTTTATAGGCGCAAATCCTGCGTTGAATGCCGCCACTTTACGCAGGGATCTTGGTGAGTTTTTTAAGTTGCAGATCAGATAATATATTTTACACAGTTTCGTCCGCTGTGCTTGGCCATATAGAGAGACTCATCTGCTCGCTTAATCAATGATTCGATATCATCACCTTTTTTCATCGCTGTGGCGCCAAGGCTTAGGGTGACCGTTAAGGTTTGTCTTTTGAACTCTAGCAGCAACTTCTCAACATGATTGCGGATCTGTTCTGCAACTATCTTTGCCCCTTCCAGGGTGGTGCGGTGAAGCAGGATAACGAACTCCTCTCCACCATAGCGAAAAATAAGGTCAGTTTTTCTAAGGATATTCTGGATTTCTGCTGCGATCTTTTTGAGTATATAATCACCGCACTGGTGCCCGAAGGTATCATTCACCTTTTTGAAATAATCAAAATCAAACATGATGATGGCCAGAGGCGTGTCATCCCGTGTTGCCAGTTGTATTTCGCGTAAAATGGCAGTTTCCATCGCAATACGATTGCCGCAGTTCGTTAGCGTATCAGTTACGGCTGCTTTGACCGCTTTTTGATACTTGAGCGCGTTGCGTATAGGGTAAAAAAGGTAGCTCATTAAGTCTTCAAAAATATTGAGCCCACTCTCTTTGAAGCGCTGGCGGCTACTGAATATAATTTGACCCATTTTTTCTGTGTCAGTTTCCAGGTGGTAAGTAGCTTGATGCTTGCCCTGTTTCCCTATCTTATACTCCAGCTGATCCTCCGTGTGATGATACGACAGTCCATCAACGGGTAGCAGTGTTCTTAATTCTTTGAGAAATATATTGAGTATCTCGCCAATATCGAGAGAGGACTGTAGGTCTCGTAACAATCTGGTTTCCAGCCTGTTTGACGGGTAAACGAAGTCACTGGGGGCGTTACTTATGTCCGGTTGCGTATTACCGTGATTTTCGACCAAGCTAATTCCGATGCTATTTGGTGTGCTGCCCATAATAAATCCCTGTTCTTTTTAAACGGGTTTGCTTTTATGGGTAAGTATGTATGCGAAAATGATGCCATCTTTTTTAAGATTTATTTGCTTGTAAAATCATGCAGATATAGCGTCGTGTCAGATTTATGGCGTGTGGACACCCTGGTTTTCATGCAAGCGTTGCCGCTGGCGACAAAAATTTGCCGTCCTATGGGAAGTGGTGGGTCTGGTCTAGGCCTCTAAAAAAATGGTTGTATTCAGGCTTAATCTACTGGGCATCAATCGACTGGCCATTTACCTGCTTGCTATCCGGCCCCATCAGATACAGATAGCTTGCCATGATATGTTCTGGTAGTGGATTTTTTCGGGTATCTTCAGCCGGGAATGCTTCAGAGCGCATGCGGGTTCGGGTGGCTCCGGGATTGATACAGTTAGCCCGAATGTTGCAGGTGCCATCCAGTTCATCTGCCAGTGTCTGCATAAGGCCTTCAGTGGCGAATTTCGATACTGCGTAGGCGCCCCAGAAAGCACGACTCTTTCGGCCTACGCCGGAGGAGGTGAAAATAATGGAGGCATCCTCCGCCTGTTCTAACAGAGGCAGCAGACCCTGGGTCAGCAGAAAAGGTGCAGTCAGGTTGATTTCCAGTACATCGCGCCAGGTTTTTTCAGGGTAGTTCGCAATAGGTGTACGCTGCCCAAGAATGCCCGCATTATGCAGCAGGCCGTGTAGTGATCCGGTCTGCTCCTTGATGGCCCCAGCGAGTTGCTGATAGTCCTGCTTTGTAGCCTTTTTCAGATCCAGCGGGAAAATATAGGGTGTAGGGCCACCAGCGGTTTCTATTTCATCATAGACTTTCTCAAGTTTTGCAGTTGTTTTTCCTAGTAGAATCAAGGTTGCGCCGTGGTTCGCGTAGGTTTTTGCTGCGGCTCGCCCGATGCCGTCTCCTGCTCCTGTGACGAGAATATTTCGGTTCAAAAGAAGTTGTTGGTTTGGTTGATAATCCATCTTGGGGTCCGTGTTAACTATCATTGAGGGTTAGCTGAATCAGTGCGTCAAGTTCAGAGATCTTTGTTACATAGTGATCTGCTTGCCAGCATTGTGGTTTCTCATCCGTTGATATATACCCGTAGAGCGCCGCCGCCGTGGGCATGCCTGCTGCTTTACCTGATGCTATATCCCTGGGGTGGTCGCCTAGACAAAGGGTATGTTCTGGGCAGCAGTTGAGCATTTTACAGGCCAATATCATAGGTTCCGGATCAGGTTTGCGCTTTACGACATCCTCTGGGCAGATTACCGCATTATTCGGTGGGCAGACAGACATCTGCTCCAGTAAAGGCAGGGTGAATTGTTTGGGTTTATTGGTGACCACACCCCAGGGTATCTGGCACTGTTCAAGGCGAGCCAGCAGTTCATTCATGCCTGGAAAAAACCGGGTGTGTACTGCGAGATTTTCTGCGTAGAGGGCTAAAAGCCTCTGGTGAAGCCTTTGGTGTTTTGGGTCGCCAACGCGGGTGTTAAAACCCAGCGTTACCAGTGCATTTGCCCCGTTAGAGACTACGTTACGAACCGTTGTATAGGAGAGTGGTGGCCGGTCGTTTTCAGACAGCAGTATATTCAAAGTTTGGGTAAAATCTCTGGCAGTATCAAGCAGTGTGCCGTCCAGGTCGAAAATGATTGCGGTGGCTTTTTTCATGGGTAGTGTCGAAAATTAATCGGTTTGAGTGGCGTGTAGCATGTAGTTAACGCTGACGTCATTAGCCAGTCGGTATTTTTGAGTGAGGGGGTTGTAGGAAAGCCCGGTAATCTCCTTGACGCTAGCTCCCGCTTGGCGCACCCAGGCGGCAAGTTCCGAGGGTTTGATAAATTTGGCAAAATCGTGGGTGCCTTTGGGCAACAGTTTCAAAACATACTCAGCGCCGACAATGGCAAAGAGGAATGATTTTGGGTTACGGTTGATGGTGGAGAGAAACAGGTGTCCGTCAGGTTTGAGCAGTTCCATGCAGGCCTGAATGGTAACGGCTGGATCGGGTACATGCTCCAGCATCTCCATGCAGGTAATAACGTCAAAGAGGGGGCCTGTATCTTTGGAATCTGCCGCCAGAGTTTCAGCACTCGTTTTGATATAATCGACAGTAACTCCCGACTCTGTGCTGTGTAATTTTGCTACCTGAATGGGTGTTTCCCCCATATCAATGCCCATGACGTGGGCACCTCTCAGGGCCATCGCTTCTGAAAGTAAGCCACCACCACAGCCTACATCCAGCACTTTCTTGCCAGAGAGGCCGACAATTTTATCAATAAAGCCTAGTCGCAGTGGATTGATCTGGTGTAACGGTCTGAATTCACTATCAGGATCCCACCATCGGTGTGCGATGGCTTCAAATTTGGCAATCTCGTCCTGGTCAACGTTGGGTTTTTTGGTTTTAGTGCTGTTTGGCATATCTACCTCAAGGTTCAAAATAAGACCTTTGCATGAGAGTTTTTTGCTCCCACTGTGTATTGAAAATTGCTTTATTGGTTGTTGGGTCAGCCCTCTCCTCCAATGCTCTGTATTTTTTTGCTTTGCCTAAAAATAAAATCATCTCTTTCGCAAAGGTTTCAAAATATCATCTGTTGCTGAGTTTCAGCCGCGCTGATCTTCTTTGCCCAGCGTGCTTGTCGAGAGAGTAGCTCGGCCTGGTTAAGGCAGAGTAGTTGGCCATCAGTAACCATGAGATTGCCGTTAACCCACGAATGAGAAACGCGTTGACCGGAACTGAGGTAGGCAATATGGGAGATGGGGTCGAAGACGGGCTGAAATCCTGGTGAGTCGAAGTCAACCGCAATAATGTCAGCCAATTTGCCCGGTTCAAGGCTGCCGACCAGGCTCTCGATACCTAGCGCGATGGCACCATTCAGTGTAGCCATGCGCAGTGCTTGATGGGCAGGGATCACCGATGCATCTTCTGCAACACCTTTGGCCAGTAGTGCTGCGATCTTCATTTCGCCTGCCATGTCCAGGTCATTATTGCTTGCAGCGCTGTCTGTACCCAAGGCAACATTTATGCCGTTGGCGATCAGTTTTGCGGTGGGGCAAAATCCGCTGGCAAGCTTGAGATTGGATTCGGGGCAGTGAATAACGTGGCAGCCGTGCTCTTTTAATAGCTCAATATCACCATCATTGACCTGCGTCATATGCACGCATTGCAAGCGTGGTGAAAGTAGGCCAAGGCGCTGGAGACGCTGTATTGGACGCTCGCCTGTTTCTTTTAGTGCGTCTTCGACCTCCTGTTTGGTTTCATGCAGGTGAATCTGGATGTTGGTGTCCAGCTCGTTGGCAAGCATGGACGTTTGCTTCAATGAAGCATCAGATACGGCGTAGGGGGAGTGAGGCCCCAGACAAACCTGAATCAGGTCGCTGTGACGAAACTCATCATGTACCGCCAACCCCTTATGGATATATTCAGAGGCATCCTTCGCCCAAACTGTTGGGAAGTCCAGAATAGGTGCGCTGACCTGCGCGCGCATCCCTAACCGCTGGCAAATTCTTGCGGTAACATCCGGGAAGAAATACATATCGCTGAAGCAGGTGGTTCCGCTGAGTAGCATCTCTGCAATGGCAAGCTCTGTTCCTGTCGCAACAAACTCTTCGCTAACCCAGCGGCCCTCAGCTGGCCATATATGGTTATTGAGCCAGACCATAAGCGGCAGGTCATCTGCCATACCCCGGAACAGGGTCATAGCGGCATGTCCGTGAGCATTGATAAAGCCGGGTAGTAGCGCGTGTGTTTCCAGATTAAAACGGTTTTCTGGTTGGTATTTGAGTTCGGCTGCTTGCTGAGGAAGGATCTCTATGATCCGATTGGACTGGATCGCCAGCGCATGGTTGTCAAGTACCTGACGTGCAGGTTCCACAGGAATAATCCAGCGTGCACAGATAAGCGTGTCGATCTGAGTTTTCGGTTCGGCCATGTCTAATTTACCAGATACCAGATTTTGTTTTCAGCTATCAAGCTGGTCAGAGTGCGATTGTTTCATTTACTACCCCCTAATTGCAAATTGTTCCGGTACGCCGATTAATTTTCAGCTTTTGGTTCCAGATGTTGTGATATAGGTGTGCTAATCGTGCTAAAATCGCATCCTTTTTGTGCCGGTCCGGAACCGCTGCTGGGATGGTCGACAGCCTTCCCGCGTCTTTTTACCCTTGGGCAGGGTTTGGAATGCGCAGGGCAGTCTTATTTTGTATGGCTAGCCAGGGTCTTTGCGGGGTTTTTATGGGACGGTTGATAACAATAACAGATTGGGAATTAGCTTTTTATGGGTGAGCTCGCCAGAGAAATTCTTCCAGTAAATATCGAAAACGAACTTAAGCAGTCCTATCTCGATTATGCCATGAGCGTTATCGTGGGACGGGCGCTGCCTGATGTGCGCGATGGGCTGAAGCCTGTGCACAGGCGGGTCCTGTTTGCCATGAGTGTGCTGAACAACGACTGGAATAAGCCCTACAAGAAATCGGCTCGGGTGGTAGGCGATGTGATCGGTAAATATCATCCCCATGGTGACAGTGCCGTTTACGATACCATCGTACGTATGGCTCAGCCTTTCTCTCTGCGCTACCTGCTGGTTGATGGGCAGGGTAACTTTGGTTCAGTTGACGGCGATTCAGCCGCTGCCATGCGTTATACAGAGATCCGCATGACCAAGATTTCTCACGAAATATTAGCGGATCTAGACAAAGAAACGGTCGATTTTGTACCCAATTATGACGGCACTGAACAGATCCCGGAAGTGATGCCCACCCGGATACCCAATTTGTTGGTCAATGGTTCTTCAGGCATCGCCGTTGGGATGGCTACCAATATTCCCCCTCATAACCTGACCGAAGTGATCGGCGGTTGCCTGGCGATGATGGAGAATCCGGATATTGAACTTGAAGAATTGATGGAGCATATCCCCGGTCCAGACTTCCCTACAGCGGCCTTTATTAACGGGCGTGCGGGTATCCTTGATGCCTACAGGACCGGGCGAGGTAAAATATATCTGCGCTCTCGTCATCACATTGAAACGGATGAGAAAAGTAACAAGCACTCCATTATCGTAACAGAGATACCCTACCAGGTTAACAAGGCCCGCCTGATCGAAAAGATTGCCGACCTGGTCAAAGAAAAGCATATTCAGGGTATTACCGAATTGCGCGATGAGTCAGACAAGGACGGCATGCGTATTGTTATTGAACTACGCCGTGGCGAAATGCCAGAGGTTATTCTTAATAACCTGTACGCTCAGACCCAGATGCAGAATGTTTTTGGCATCAACGTAGTCGCCCTTGTAGATGGTCAGCCCAAGACACTTAATCTTAAGCAGCTGATAGAGCAGTTCATCCGTCACCGTCGTGAGGTGGTAACCCGGCGTACCATTTATGAGCTGCGTAGAGCCCGCGAGCGTGGCCATATCCTGGAAGGTCAGGCGGTTGCCCTGTCCAATATTGACCCTGTCATCGCTCTGATTAAAGCCTCACCCAGCTCCGCTGAAGCAAAACGGAAGCTGGTGGCCCAGGACTGGGAGCCTGGGTCTGTACTTTCAATGTTGGATCGCGCCGGTGCTAATATTTGTCGTCCGGAAGAGTTGGATGAGGCCTTTGGTTATTATGGGGGCAGCTACCACCTGTCTCCGGAACAGGCTCAGGCGATCCTTGACCTGCGTCTGCACCGCCTAACCGGGCTGGAACAGGACAAACTGATCGCTGAGTACAAGGAGCTTATTGAGCGCATTACCGGCTTGCTTGAAATTCTGGGTAGTCGGGACAGGCTTATGCAGGTGATCAGGGGTGAGCTGCTAGAAGTGAGGGATCAATACGGTGATGAGCGGCGTACCGAAATTCTTCATTCCCAACAGGATCTGACCCTGGAGGATATGATTACCGAAGAAGATATGGTGGTTACCCTCTCACATGGCGGCTACGCAAAAACACAGCCGGTGGATACCTACCAGGCGCAACGTAGAGGTGGCAAGGGCAAGTTGGCAGCTGCGGTTAAGGATGAGGATTTTGTCGAGCATATTTTAGTCGCCAGTACCCATGCGACAGTTCTCTGCTTTTCCAGCAGAGGAAAGGTTTACTGGTTGCGAGTATTTCAAATTCCGGTGGCTGGCCGAGGTGCAAAAGGTCGACCGATGGTTAACCTGCTTTCTCTGGACGAGGGCGAGCGGATCACCACTATTTTGCCGGTAGAGGACTACAGTGAAGATCACTATATTTTTATGGCTACAGCCAGTGGTACAGTTAAGAAAACAGCCCTGACCAATTTCTCAAGGCCGCGCAGCAGTGGCCTGATTGCTGTTGATCTGAATGAGGACGATGAGCTTATTGGCGCGGCTATTACTAATGGCTGTCAGGATATCATGCTGGTTAGTAGTTCCGGCAAGGCGGTGCGTTTTAGTGAAAACGATGTGCGCCCGATGGGCCGGACCGCCAGAGGTGTGCGCGGAATACGCTTGAAGGGGGGTGAGCAGGCTATCTCACTTATCCTTCCTCAGGAGGGCGGTTACATTCTGTCCGTCAGTGAAAACGGCTATGGTAAGCGAACCCATATCAGCGAGTTTTCCGCACACAACCGTGGTGGTTCGGGTGTTATCGCGATGCAGACCAGCGAGCGAAATGGTGCTTTAGTCGGCTCTGTCCAGGTGCTCGAGGGTGATCAGATTATGCTGATCAGCACTCGGGGGACGCTGGTGCGCACCCGTACCGATGAGATCTCTGTGGTGGGTCGTAACACCCAGGGCGTCAGGTTGATTAAGCTTGGCAAAAAAGAGTCGCTGGTTGCGGTAGCGCGAGTTGCCGAGCCCGAAGATGACCAAAGTGAAAATAATACAGACCAGGGGCAGGCAGATATTGAACAACCCACAGAAGAGACGCAGTAACTGTTGGCAGGTTTGGCAATGAGCGCTGGAAAAACAGAGCAGGAACAACTTAACCGCCTGCGAGAGCAGATCGATAAGATCGATACGGATATCCAGAAACTGATCAGTGAACGGGCGGGCTGTGCCCAGCAAGTGGCAGCAGTAAAAATGGAGTATAACCCCCAGGCGGAACCGGTTTTTTATCGCCCTGAGCGGGAAGCTCAGGTGTTAAGAGAGGTGATGCTCCGTAATCAAGGGCCTCTTGCTGATGAGGCGATAGCTCGTATTTTTAGAGAAATTATGTCCACATGCTTGGCACTGGAGCAGCCGATGCAGGTTGCCTTTCTCGGGCCAGAGGGTACTTTTACCCAGGCTGCGGCACTTAAACATTTTGGCCGTTCAGTTATTTGTAAGCCGTTGGCTTCTATTAATGAAATTTTTCGTGAGGTTGAGTCGGGTTCTGCGAACTACGGTGTCGTGCCCGTTGAAAATTCTACCGAAGGCATGGTTAATCCCACACTGGACAGCTTTATTAATTCGGAATTGCAGATTTGTGGTGAGGTAGAGCTGCGCATTCACCATCACCTTTTGACCAAAGATCCGGTACCGCTTGAGAATATTTGTCGGGTTTATTCTCACGAGCAGTCACTAGCGCAGTGTCGTCAGTGGTTGAATGCTAATCTTCCTCATGCCGAGCGCGTCAGTGTTAGCAGTAATGCCGAGGCAGCCAGCAGGGCAGCAAAAACTCCTTGCAGCGAAGAGGGTGGCATGGTGGCGGCCATTGCGGGCGATATGGCCGCGCAAACCTATCAGCTTGGCAAACAGTTTGAGCAGATTGAGGATCAACCAGACAACACCACGCGCTTTCTGGTGATCGGGAAGCAGGTTGTTGCGCCCAGTGGCAAGGATAAAACTTCAATTATCGTGGCTACCCGCAACCGTCCAGGTGCTCTTTATCACCTGTTAGAGCCATTTCAGCGTAAAGGGATCAGCCTGACGCGTATCGAAACTCGTCCGACAAGGCATAGTACCTGGGCTTATGCCTTTTTTATCGATTTTGAGGGACACTGCCAAGAGAAAAATATCAGGGAAATATTGGACTTTCTCGAAGAGGATGTCATTGATCTGCATATGTTGGGGTCTTATCCAATGGCAGTTCTTTGAGCCCTTCATCCCGTATCAAACAATGTGCTTTTTTTCAGTCGGTTTTTGGGGTCCGTTATGATCTGCTACCTGATTATGGCGAGACTCTGGCGTAAACTCTGCGGTTTTTCACTGAGTAATTATGAGCGATAACAAACAGTTAAAAGATTGTTGCAGATTTGGCCGGGTAGTTATTATAGGTATAGGCCTGATAGGTGGTTCGTTGGCGCGCGCCTTGAGATTAGCAAAAGGTGCTGATCAGGTCGTGGGTGTGGGTCGCAAGGAAAGTACCCTTAAAAGAGCGGTAGAGATTGGGGTAATCGACAGCTATAATCTGGATGTGGTTGACGCGGTGCGTTCGGCAGACTTGGTGGTTATCGCGGTACCAGTACTGGCGACGGCTTCCATATTAAAATTGATAAAGGATGCTCTGCCTGCCAATGCGATACTAACCGATGTTGGCAGCGCCAAGGGACTGGTTGTTAAAGAGATTAATGAAATCTTCGGTTTTATTCCGCCAAACTTTGTGCCTGGACACCCCATCGCTGGGTCGGAAAAGAGCGGTGTTGAGGCGGCTAATCCGGATCTTTATCGTCAGCACAAGGTGATTCTGACACCCTTAGAGGAGACGGACCCCAGCGCAGTTGCCAAAGTGCGCTCGTTGTGGGAGCTTGTCGGTGCGCAAGTGTTGCAAATGGATGTTGATGATCACGATCAGGTGCTGGCTGTTACCAGTCACCTGCCGCACCTGCTGGCTTACTCGCTGGTAGATACCCTGGCAAGCCAGGAGCAAAACCGAGAAATTTTTCGCTATGCAGCGGGGGGCTTTCGCGATTTTACCCGTATTGCCTCCAGTGACCCGACCATGTGGCATGATATTTTCGTGGCTAATAAGGTCGCGCTGCTTGAAGGACTGGATGCCTTTAGTGAAGGGTTGGCTCAACTGCGTACTGCGCTGGAGCTCTCTGATGGCCCTAAACTGATGGGTATCTTTACCCGCGCAAAATCTGCGCGCGATCGATTCACTAAAATGCTGGCTCAAAAGGCCTATATGGAACCAATGAATACCAAATATACAAATTTTATTGCGAGTAAAGGCGGTCCGCTCAGTGGCAGTTTGCGCGTTCCGGGTGACAAATCGATCTCTCACCGTTCTATTATATTTGGGGCGATTGCGGAGGGAGTGACTGAAATTGAGGGCTTTCTTGAGGGCGAAGATAGCCTCGCCACATTACAGGCTTTTCGTGATATGGGTGTTGTTATAGAGGGGCCTCATCAGGGGCGGGTCAGGGTTCATGGCGTGGGGCTACGTGGGTTGAAAAAACCTCACGGAGAGCTTTATCTCGGGAATTCTGGAACTTCGATGCGGCTACTGGCAGGCCTGCTTTGCGCACAAGATTTTGATAGTAGGTTGACCGGTGATGATTCTTTGTCCAAAAGACCCATGAATCGGGTTATTAATCCGCTGGGCGAGATGAGGGGGCGGATCGATAGCTGTGACGGGCGGCTGCCACTGGATGTGCAAGGGGGGCAGAAACTTGAGGGTGTTCGTTATAAGATGCCGGTAGCCAGTGCTCAGGTTAAATCCAGCCTGTTGCTGGCGGGTCTCTATGCTCAAGGACAGACGAGCGTTATTGAGCCTGCACCTACCCGGGACCATACAGAGAGAATGTTGACGGGTTTTGGCTATCAGGTTGCGGTAAAGCAGCTTTGTGCTGCAGAGCGAGAGGTTACTATTAGTGGTGGCGGAAAGCTGACAGGTACTCAGATTGACATCCCTGCGGACATTTCATCGGCAGCCTTTTTTTTGGTAGCGGCAAGTTTGATAGAGGGTTCGGATCTGCTGCTTGAGCATGTGGGTGTCAATCCAACTCGTACCGGTGTGCTGAATATTCTGCAGCTGATGGGGGCCGATATTAGTGTCGACAATGAGCGTCTGGTCGGGGGTGAGCCGGTTGCCGATATCCGGGTGCGTTACGCAAAGCTGCGAGGAATTGATATACCCGTTGACCAGGTTCCGCTTGCAATAGATGAATTTCCTGTGCTCTTTGTGGCCGCAGCTTGTGCGCAAGGTACCACAGTGCTTAGTGGTGCTCAGGAACTTCGAGTCAAGGAGAGTGATCGCATTCAGGTGATGGCCGATGGGCTCGAACAGTTGGGTGTGAGCGTACAAACAAAAGCAGATGGTATTGTGATTAAGGGTGGTGAGCTCTCTGGTGGCGCGGTAGATAGCCATGGCGATCATCGAATTGCAATGGCCTTTGCTGTGGCGGGGCAGGTTTCCCAGGACGAAATAGAGATAAGGGATTGTGCCAATGTAGCGACATCCTTCCCAGATTTTGTTGGGTTGGCTAATCGGGTTGGAATGAATCTGGCGCTGACAAGTTGATTATGGAAACAATCCCAGTCATTACCATCGATGGCCCGAGTGGATCGGGTAAGGGTACCCTCAGTTATATGCTGGCCAGAGATCTTGGCTGGCATCTGTTGGATAGCGGTGCATTATACAGGGTGCTCGGCCTGGCAGCAGAGTTGCACGGTGTTAAGCTTGATAACGTAGAAGCGCTGCGGGTTTTGGCTGCGCACCTGGATGTGCAGTTTGCCCCAGTGAAAGAGAGTTCAGTCTGTGAAGTGATTCTGGAAGGAGAGATTGTTAGCCAGAAAATCAGGACAGAGGCGGCCGGAAAAAACGCCTCAATTGTAGCGGTATTGCCTCAGGTCAGGCGGGCTTTGCTGGCGCGCCAGCAGGCATTTATGGAGCCGCCGGGCCTGGTTGCCGACGGAAGAGATATGGGTACAGTGGTTTTCGCGGACGCCCCGCTTAAGGTGTTTCTGACCGCTAGCGCTGAGGAGAGAGCAAAAAGAAGATATAACCAGTTGAAAGCCAAAGGTTTTGATGGTAGTCTTCGCGGTCTTTTTCAGGGTATACGTGAGCGCGATGAAAGAGATGCCAGTCGGGCACTTTCACCGTTAAAACCTGCGGACGATGCGGTGGTGCTGGATAGTACTGCGCTGTCCATAGAGGAAGTTTACGAACAGATCATGGTTCAGGTAAGAAAATGTAATCTGGGCTAAGTAGTTATGCAGCAATAGTTCTGTGTTTGTCACCTAACCAGCCAGACAACACAGAATATTTACTAACGGGCCCACGCAGATGGCTGGATGCGTGGATGAATAGATGGATGGGGTTTTATGCCATTCATCTGTTTCACCAAATTTAACAGGTATTGAATAATGAGCGAAAGCTTTGCCGAGCTTTTTGAAGAAAGCCTCAAATCCATTGAAATGAAACCAGGGTCGATTGTTACAGGTGTAGTAATCGACATTGATAGTGATTGGGTCACGGTACATGCCGGCCTTAAATCTGAAGGGGTTATCCCTAAGCAGCAATTTTTCGATGATGCCGGTGAGTTCAAACTGGTCATTGGGGATGAGGTGCGAGTTGCGCTGGAGAGCTTAGAAGATGGTTTCGGCGAAACGCGTTTATCCCGCGAGAAAGCGCGTCGCTCAGAGTCCTGGGAGCTGCTTGAAAAAGCGCACGAAGACGATGCGCTTGTTACCGGTATTATCAGTGGCAAGGTTAAAGGTGGTTTTACTGTTGATCTGAATGAAGTAAGAGCCTTTTTACCTGGTTCGTTGGTGGATGTCAGGCCGATCCGTGAGCCTATGCATTTGGAAGGCAAAGAGCTTGAATTCAAGGTTATTAAGATTGATCAGAAACGCAATAACGTAGTTGTTTCGCGTCGTGCCGTTCTGGAGAAAGAGCATAGTGCAGAGCGAGAAAATCTGCTGGCAACTCTAGCAGAGGGTATTAGTATTGACGGTATTGTCAAGAACCTTACTGATTATGGCGCATTTGTTGATTTGGGCGGTGTAGACGGATTACTACATATAACTGATATGGCCTGGAAACGGATCAAGCACCCGAGCGAAGTAGTGGCTATCGGTGATGAAATCAAAGTTAAGGTTCTTAAGTTTGATAAAGAGAAGAACAGAGTTTCTCTCGGACTGAAACAGTTGGGTGATGATCCATGGGGTAATATTAAAGACCGTTACCCAGAAAACACAAAAATCAAGGCGCGCGTTACCAATCTTACCGATTATGGCTGTTTTGCTGAGCTGGAAGAGGGTATCGAAGGCTTGATTCACGTATCTGAAATGGATTGGACCAACAAGAATGTCCACCCGTCAAAAATCGTGCAGCTTGATGAAGAGATTGATGTGATGATCCTCGATATCGATGAGGAGCGTCGCCGCATCTCCCTGGGGATGAAACAGTGCGTAGTTAATCCGTGGGAAGAGTTTAGTGTTATTAATGCTAAGGGCACCAAGATCTCCGGTGTTATTAAATCGATTACCGATTTTGGTATCTTTATCGGTCTGGAAGGAGGCATTGATGGTCTTGTACATATGTCAGATATCTCCTGGAGCGAAACCGGAGAAGATGCGTTCCGTAAATACAAGAAAGGTGATGAAGTTGACACCGTTATCCTTTCTATAGACCCTGAGCGCGAGCGTATTTCTCTGGGCATCAAACAACTTGATGGTGATCCTTTTGCTGAGTTCGTGGTGAAAAATGGTAAGGGCAGTATTCTTACTGGCAAAATCACCTCCGTAACCGAAAAAGCGGCCACGATTGAGTTGGCTGAAGATGTTGAAGGTATTCTCAAAGCGTCTGAAATTAGCCGAGACAAGGTTAACGATGCTCGCGAAGTGCTGAAGGAAGGCGATTCAGTAGAGTGTAAGATTATTAACCTGGATCGTAAAAACCGTGTCATCAACCTCTCAATCAAGGCCAAGGATATGGCTGAAGAGAAGGAAGTTATGAAAGAGATCCGTGACCAAGTACCTGATAAAGCCGGGCCGACTACGATTGGAGAGCTGATCAAGGCTCAAATGGAAAGTCAAAATAAGTAGTAGGCAGGTGAAAAATTAGGAGCGGTTTAAGCGTGTCGCCCGGAATTGTTCTATACTGGGCGGCATATTAATCGTATATACTGTCAGGAAGTAGCGATGACCAAGTCAGAATTAATAGAGTGCATGGTGGCAAGGCAGTCACAGCTATCTGTCCGTGATGTAGAGTTGGCGGTAAAGACGATCATCGATATGATGGCACAGAATTTGTCATCAGGGCAGCGGATAGAGATCCGCGGATTTGGGAGTTTCTCCCTACATTATCGAGCGCCGCGTACCGGTCGGAACCCGAAAACAGGGGGTTCAGTGAACCTGCCTGGTAAGCAGGTTCCACACTTTAAGCCAGGTAAAGATCTGCGCGAACGAGTCGATCAGGCTCGAGCACAAGGATAGAATCGGCGATCTTTGATCGTTACAATAAGATACAGCGGCGTGTTTGCGGACATGCCGCTTTTTTTTGGTCGCTAATCCTCCTAAAATTAACCCGCTCTCTGATCTACCAAGCGTCTGCTTGAGTGGTGTAAAATATCTAACTCCCTACCTGTCCTACTGATTTGACCCTTGGGCTTGCATAACCTTGAGACTGACTATGAAATGGATCAAACGGCTTTTTACTTTTCTGCTATTACTCATTGTGTTTTTTTGGGGGGTTTTATTCACCAGCGAAAATACAACAATGGTGCCTCTTAATCTGTTGATTATTGAGCTTTCGGCAGCCAGTATATCGGTGTGGGTGATTGCGAGCTTTGCGCTGGGTGGTTTAGCGGGTATGTTTATCAGTCTGTTGTTAGTGGGTCGTTTGAAAATGACCAGTTTCAGAGACCGAAAAAAACTTGTCCGTAGTGAGGTGGAGTTGTCGCGGCTGAGAACAGTGGCGCTCAGAGACGACCAATAAAATGCATGACCTGTTACTGTTGGCAGCCTTTGTTCTGGCAACAGGGGTTGGCTGGTGGCTTGGCCGCCGGGATGCTAATAAATCACCTGTCCAATCTCCAGCATTGGCAGAAGAATATTTTAAAGGCCTGAGTTTTCTTCTCGATGAACAACCCGATGAGGCTATTGACCATTTTCTTCAGGCGCTGGATATCAATAGTGAGACGGTGGATACCCATCTTGCATTAGGTCGGTTATTTCGCAAGCGGGGAGATGTTGAAAAAGCCACCCGTATCCATAGAGCGCTACTGGCTCGCCCTGATCTTGAAAAAAGCCAGTTACTGTTGGCTCAGTATGAGCTTGCCAATGATTATATGGCGGCCGGGTTGCTGGATAGAGCCGAGCGCATTTTGCTCGAATTGGGTAATGCTCAGGGAGAGATTAAATGGCGAAGCCTGCAGCTGTTGATGGAGCTTTATCAGAATGAAAAAGAGTGGGATCGATCGATCACTGTTGCCCAACAGCTACTTGGCAGGAAGCACCCGAGCACACGGCCTCTATTGGCGCATTTTTGTTGTGAGAAAGCACAGGTTTTTATCTGTTCTGGAGGGGTAGAAGCTGCCCGCAAAGAGTTAAAAAGAGCCCTAGGTTACGATGGGAGTTGTGTTCGGGCCAGTTTACTTAAAGGTTCGTTGGAATTGGGAGCGGGTAATTACCGGAAAGCTATTAAGGCTTATAAGAAAGTTCGGTATCAGGATGCCAGCTTTTTAACAGAAATTATCACGGGCCTGGCCCACTGTTACCATAAGCTGGGTAGGGAAAAGGAATTGGGGCAGTTTCTCAGAGATTGTCTGCAAGAAAATGCCTCTGTTGGTCTGGCGCTGGCAGCCGCTGATTATCTATATTTTGGAGATAATAAACGGGAGGACACGAACCGGTTTATTGGGGATGCATTGCAGGCGTCCCCCTCATTGAACAGTGTGGCGTATCTTCTTGATACGCAAAAACAGAAACCAGGGCCGGTTAAAAAAGAGATGCTGGATAACCTTCAAGTTATTGTGGGCCAGCTGATTGAATTACAACCTGTTTACCGCTGTAATCACTGCGGCTATTCAGGAAAGAAACTGGTATGGCTCTGTCCAGGTTGTCGGAAATGGGGAACTATTAAACCTATCAACGAACAGCTCTCACATGAACAACAGGTTTAATATTGGGGATATGATGAAGTTAGATCAAAATAACAACAAAATTATAGTGGCCATGGATTTTGATAATTTTGATCAGGCAATGGCACTGGCATCGCAACTGGATCCTCAGCTTTGTCACCTCAAGGTTGGGAAGGAGCTTTTTACTCGTTGTGGCCCTGTCATTATTGATCAGATGCAGGCCAAGGGTTTCGATATATTTCTTGATCTTAAGTTTCACGATATACCCAATACTGTAGCAAAGGCCGTGCGTGCGGCAGCTGACCTGGGTGTCTGGATGGTGAACGTCCATGTTAGCGGGGGCCGCCATATGCTTGATGCCGCTCGTGATTCTCTGGATTCCTTGACTGGACCGAAACCATTGCTTATTGGCGTGACGGTGCTAACCAGCCTTGATGACCAGGACCTGCTTGAGGTGGGCTTTAACACTGCACCGATTCAACTGGTTGAACGCATGGCCAGCCTGGCGCAGGCGTGTGGTTTGGATGGTGTTGTTTGTTCCCCCCGGGAGGTTGAGATGCTCAAATCCACTATGGGTCCTGACTTTTTGTTAGTTACTCCAGGAATTCGGCCGGCGAGCGCCTCGGTGGGCGATCAGAAACGAATAATGACACCGGAGCAGGCAGTACAGGCCGGAAGTGACTATCTAGTGATTGGCCGCCCGATTACCCAAAGCCGGTTTCCGCTTGAAGCGTTGCGGTCAATTATTCTCCAGTTGAAAACTTAAGTATAGAAAGCTCCGGCAAGGATTCTACCGCCAGAGTCTGTCCTGGCGGTTGTTGAAAAACCATCTATGTGGCCGCTTGACAGCCTGCCAAACAGGGCTTGCACCCTGGATAATGAATTGATAGCATGGTCGTGCTTATTCAAAATTGTAAACATGGAGGTTTCACATGAAGAGCATCAAGTGGGCTGTCGCCTGCCTTCTCAGCACTTTCCTTATGGTTGTATCACCGTTTAGTATGGCAGAGCCAGAGGTTTTGCTTACGGCCGAACAGCAAGTTGTACACCTCAATAGCGCGGATGTGGATACCCTGGCTTCAGTGCTCAAGGGAATTGGGCTCAAGCGTGCCCAGAAAATAGTCGAGTACCGTAGCGAACATGGGTCCTTTGAGTCTGTGGAAGATCTTATTAAGGTCAAGGGTATTGGTATGAGTATACTGGAAAAAAACAGGGGTAAAATCATGCTCTGACTAATCCCTGGAGTATGAAGTTTAAAAAGGCGCAAATTATTTGCGCCTTTTTATTGCAAGCTCCGGTTTGACACTTATACTTTTTGCAATATAAAGAGATTCAGTTAGCTTGGGTGATAGCCACCCGGCTCTAATCGGGCAACCATAAAATAATGGGAATAGAATTGTCTTCTATAACAAATGCCAAACGGACACAGGTCTGGAAACAGTTGCAGGAGCACCAGCAATCATTTTCCAAAAAACGGTTAAAAAAACTGTTTAAGGAGGATGAAGAACGATTTGATCGTTTTTCGTTAACATTTAAAGAACTGCTCTATGACTTTTCTAAAAATATTTTAGAAGAGAAAACCCTGGACCTACTTATTCAGCTTGCGCAGTCCATGAGCCTTGATGAGCGCATCCAGGCGATGTTTGCGGGCAAAAAGATCAACATTACAGAAAATCGACCGGCACTACATACCGCGCTGAGGAATATGGGGTCGGCACCGGTCATGGTGGACAGCAAAGATGTGATGCCTGAGATTCGGCAGGTACGAGAACAGATGCGTGTTATCTCAGAGAAGTTACGCGCTGGGCTTTGGGAGGGCGCTACCGGCAAACCGATCACAACTGTCGTCAATATGGGGGTTGGAGGTTCTGACCTGGGGCCACGCATGATTTGTGAGGCATTCAGGCATCAGGCATCGGCACACATTAAAGTACTTTTCGTATCCAGTATCGATGGAAATGAAATAGTTAATGTACTTCGCCATCTTGATGCGCAAACAACACTTTTTATTGTTTCCTCAAAATCATTCGAAACGGCTGATACATTGGCGAATGCTGAGACTGCAAAACTGTGGCTGTGCGATAAACTGGGGAGTGATAAAGCGCTGAAGCAGCACTTTATCGGGGTTTCTGCCTGCCCTGAAAAAATGTCGGACTTTGGTATTGATCCTGCGCATCAGCTGCGGCTTTGGGATTGGGTGGGTGGGCGTTATTCACTCTGGTCTGCCATCGGGCTTTCAATTGCCATAAGTCAGGGGATGCACGCCTTTGAACAACTACTACAGGGTGCGTTTGAGGCAGATGAACATTTCAAAAACAGCCCTTATCGCTCCAATGTGCCAGTTTTGCAGGCCTTGATCGGTATCTGGTATAACAATTTTTATGGAGCAGATACCCAGGCAGTACTGCCCTACGATCATCGTCTGCATGTGCTGCCGGCCTATCTGCAGCAGCTGGAGATGGAAAGTAACGGTAAAAGTGCTACGCTTTCAGGGGAAACGGTGAGTCTGGATACTGCCCCGATCATCTGGGGCGAATTCGGCCCCAATGCCCAGCACGCATTTTATCAGTTACTGCATCAGGGAACCCGCTTTGTGCCCATTGAATTTCTGGCTGTGGTCGCCAACCCATCAGTTCCGGGCAAGCACCAGGAACTTGCGCTGGCCAACTGCCTGGCACAATCCAGAGCATTGATGCTGGGCGAGTCTATCGCTGAAGGGGCAGATAAGAAAGATTCGATGATTCGATTTTATCCGGGCAATAAACCCAGCACTACGATCCTTCTTGAGCAACTAACGCCCAGGACGCTGGGAAGTCTGATCGCCTTTTATGAGCACAAAGTGTTTGTTCAGAGCGTTATATGGGATATCAATCCTTTTGACCAATGGGGCGTTGAACTGGGTAAAAGGCTCACTGGGCAGCTACAACAGGCAAGACAAAATGGCGGTAAATTGGTGACACCTGATTATGACAGTTCCACAGCAGGGCTACTGGCTTTTACCCAATCGAAGAGTGATGGAGACGTATGATTAATCAACTAACAAAGGAGAGATTGCGTTGCTGGTACCTGTAATTCTCGCCGGAGGCGTGGGAAGTCGTTTGTGGCCCCTGTCCCGAGAACACTACCCAAAACAGTTTATTCCACTGGTTGATGAGCGTCAGTCACTGTTGCAGTCTACGCTGCTTAGGCTCCAGGGGCTTGAGCCAATGGCTGGAGCTATGATTGTCTGCAATCAGGAACATCGTTTCCTGGTAGCGGAGCAGTTACGTCAAATCGACCATAAGTCGTCGACCATTATTCTGGAACCGGTGGCGCGCAATACTGCTCCAGCGGTTGCTCTTGCGGCTTTTGAGGCCATTAAAACTGATGAAGATGCGGTTTTACTGGTGTTGCCTGCGGATCATCTGATCCGGTCACAGGACCAATTTCAGCAGGCGGTTAGAGAGGGGGTGAAAGCGGCGGAGCAGGGTGAGCTGGTTACCTTTGGTGTCGTCCCGGATAGACCGGAAACTGGTTTCGGATATATTAGAGGTGCTAAAGACTCCGGAGTGAAAGGCATCTTCAGGGTGGAGCATTTTGCCGAAAAGCCCGATGCAGCTACGGCCAGGACGTATCTGGAGAGTGGGGATTACTACTGGAACAGCGGCATGTTTATATTTCGAGCTCAGGCCTATTTAGCTGAGCTGGAAAAGCATGCTCAGGATATCTATGCAGCCGCCCAGAAAGCCAGTGATAATGCGGTTGCAGACCTTGATTTTCAAAGAGTTGATACAGCACTCTTTGCTGCTTGTCGAGGCGAATCCATTGATTATGCGGTGATGGAAAAAACAGAGGCTGCGGTGGTTTTGCCGTTACAGGGAGACTGGAGTGATGTTGGTGCCTGGGACGCGATCTGGGATGTTAGTGAACAGGATGAGCATGGCAATGCGGTTCAGGGTGATGTGGTTCTTAATGACGTGTCTAACAGCTATGTCCGGGCGGAATCGAGACTGGTCGCGGGGGTAGGTTTGGAAAACCTGGTTGTAGTGGAAACTGCCGATGCGGTTTTGGTGGCCAATAAGGACAGGGTTCAAGATGTTAAAAAAATTGTAGAGCGGCTACAGCGTGACTCACGGAGTGAAACCCGGGATCACACCCGTGTTTATCGTCCCTGGGGCTCATACGAGACCATCGCCATTGAAGGGCGTTTTCAGGCTAAACGTATAGTTGTTGCTCCCGGAGCAACGCTTTCTCTGCAACTTCATCATCATCGGGCCGAACATTGGGTGGTCGTAAAGGGGTGTGGGCTTGTTACCCGAGGTGATGAAACGTTTCGGCTCAATGAAGATCAGTCAACCTACATCCCCATCGGCACCAGGCACCGGTTGGAAAACCCCGGATTAATTCCGTTAGAGATAATTGAGGTTCAAACCGGTAGTTATCTGGGTGAGGATGATATTGTTCGTTTTGATGACCAATATGGACGTAAAAGTTAGTGTGAGAAACCTGAGGAAAGCTCCTCGAACCCTGGGTTGATCTGCTATGAAAGGGTTATGGCCTGGCACGTTAAGTTCGCTGTTTGAAAAAAATAGATTTGAGGCATTAGTGTATGAAAATTCGTAAAGCTGTATTTCCTGTTGCGGGAATGGGGACACGCTTTCTT
>CAYYRK010000002.1:21235-50930 GCA_964473915.1 uncultured Pseudomonadales bacterium | reverse complement strand
GATTCCACAAGATAATATGCGGTGTGATCTGGCACATAGGTATATGAAATACCCGAGCTGAGCCCCAGTAAAAAACAATAAAATAGAGAGAACGTAGTGAACACTAAAGAGCAATATATCCAGGTGGATGGGCATCGCATCGAGACCTTGCAAATTGGTGAGATTGATCCCAGCAAACCCACACTCATCTTTGTTCACGGTGGCCTGGATTGTATCGATATGTGGCGGCAATTTCCGATGAGATTGTGTAGAAAAACTGGGCTTGCGGCAATTCTATATTCGCGTTGGGGGCATGGTAAATCAGACAAGCTGGTTCTGCCGCGTGATGGGGATGTCCGGTCAATAGAGGCTGGTCAGCCGTTGAAAGAGATCTTTAAATATTTCAATCTTGGCAAGGTTATTCTGGTCGGTCACAGTTTTGGTGGTGCGATCTCGTTAATTGCTTCGAGCATTCATCAAGATAGGGTTTGTGGCACTATCTCAATTGCGCCCCAGCTGATACCGAGCGGAAATACCAGGGCTGGAGTGGAGAAAGCGATTAGTGCCTATGAGGATGGCAAACTGCGGGTCAAATTAATGGAGTTTCATGGTGAAAATACCGATAATTTATTTCACTATTGGTCGACGGCCTCGTCAAGATCAGGCTTTGTGCCGGTGGATTATTCGCCTGTTTTGCGCAAAATAAGCTGTTCTGTTTTAGACGTCTATGGTGCTGAGGATAATTATGGATACCTGCATAATCTGGATCTGATCAAGGAGTGCCTGAACTGTCCGCATGAGGTTCTGGTAATCCCCGGTTCGGCCCACTATCCACACCTTGACTCGCAGGAGCCAGTATTAGAGTCAGTGACTCGGTTTATCGAAAAGCTGGATTGCTAAGTATCGGTCTTTGCTTGGTCTGAACCGTCAACGCTGAGCTTGTCAACACCCGCTGCCGTCTGCTCATACAGTAACTTGCGCTCAGCATCGGTGGGGGGGTTCTGGCGACGCATATCCCTGCCCAGTTCGACGGCGCGCTGCACTGCTGGGCGCTGTTTGATGCGGTTCCGCCAGGCGCTGATGTTGGGGAATGGCTCCAGCGACGCTCCTAGTGGTTTGGCTATCAGAACCCAGGGCCAGCAGATCATATCAGTGATGGAATACTCGCTGAGGATATAGTCGCGCCCCTGCAGCCGTCGTTCCAGCACGCCGAGGCAGCGGTCATACTCACGACTGTAGCGTTGGCGGCCATAATCGCCAATACCCTGCGGCGCATAGTTGACAAAATGGCTGAGCTGACCCGCCAAAGGCCCCTGGTTGCCGACCTGCCAGAACAGCCACTCCATCGCCTCTTTGCGCTCAAGCAAGTTTTTTGGAAGAAATTTCCCTTCTTTTTCAGCCAGATACCACATGATGGCGCCGGACTCAAATATTGGCACAGGGTCGCCGGGAACATTGTGATCGACGATGGCGGGGATGCGATTGTTGGGGCTGATTGCCAAAAATTCCGGCTTGAACTGATCGCCCTTGCTGATGTTAATTGGTAGCATGCGGTATTTGACCCCAAGTTCTTCCAACAGAATCGCAACCTTCCAGCCGTTAGGTGTTGGCCAGTAATAGAAGTCGATCATACCTCCTCCTTTTGCTCTGAGGCAGCCCCGGTTTTGATCAGAGTGTCGATCTCTGTTGCTGAGTACCCGGCTTCGGCGAGAATTTCCCGAGTGTCGCCGCCCAGTTCCGGGCCGCCCCGGCGATGCTCGGTCGGGGTGCCAGAAAAGTGCGCCGGGGTGCGGCTCTGACGCAGCCGACCCGCTTTGGGATGGTTGGTTTCAACGATAATACCGTTTTCGACCACCTGGGGGTGAGAGATCATCTCGCGCCGCGTCAGCACCGGCGCGCAGGGCACATCATGGGCGTCCAGATGGGCGATCCACTCGGCGCTGCTGCGGTTGCGTAGCGCTTGTTGCGTCAATTCCAGGCGTTCAGGCTTGTGAATCTCCAGTCCCTCGGAGGTTAGGAATCTGGGATCGTCGATCCATTCAGGGTGCTCGCAGGCTTGGGCTAACTTGACCCAATCGATGCGGCGAAAAGCAGCGACAGAGATATAGCCATCAGAGGTTTCGTAGATCAGGTCTATGAAACTTTGCGCAGTCTCGGCCTCAATTTCGTTATCGACGAAGGTGATTCCGCCCATGTCCGAACTCCAGAGGAATGAGATCACCGTATCGAGCATCGATAGTCGGATATGCTGGCCCTCTCCCTGCCCGGCTCGTTCGCGCGAGAACAGTGCTGCAGAAATCGCCTGGGCGATGGTAAAACCGGTTAATTTATCAGGGAGAATAGTACGCACCAGCGCTGGGCGTCTCAGATCCGAGCCCGCCTGCACAGTGGTCAGCCCGGAGAGCGACTGGATCAGTGGGTCGAACACCGGCTTGCCGGCATAGGGGCCGGTCTCGCCAAAACCGGTGATCGAGGCATAGATGATGCTGGGCTTGATCGCTCGGGCATCCTCATAGCCGATGCCCAGCCGTTCGACCACGCCAGGGCGGAAATTCTGCATGATCACATCGGCTCCGGCAATCAGTTGCTTTAGTGCAGCAACGCCATCAGCGTGTTTTAAATCGAGGGCGATTGAGCGTTTGTTGCGGTTGTTATTGAGAAAGGATGCGGATAAACCGCCTCGACGGGTTGCAACGTGGCGACTGTGATCGCCGATACCGGGTGCTTCTACCTTGATCACATCGGCACCCTGGTCGGCGAGGATCATTGCTCCCAACGGCCCGGAAACCATTGTGGTCAGATCGATTACGCGCACGTTGTCCAGTGGTCCTGGCATCGCCGTTCTCCAGATGTTGCTAGTCTATCAGGTTAAAAAGGGGGTATGTGGATTGCAGCTCCCAGTTGGAACCTGGCCACCGCTACCTTGTATGCCCCAGGTTGCAAAGTGTCTCGTGCTTTGAGCTCTGCTCCAGTAGCGTAATCCAAAATTGTATAAATGAGTTACCGGATCTTTGCTTTTAGGGTGTGTATGATAGGAAGAATAAACGCCATTTTCGGTTGAATCAAGCACGAGCCTCTTCCAATACGAGATGGTGCAGAGTGAGGAGCGGTTTTTAGTGGGCCTTTGGCGGTGCGCAGAATTGCGTTTAAATACTGCGTTGCAGAATAATTTCAAACACCAGTTTGGAGCCAAAAAAAGCAAGCAGTAGTAGCAGGTAGCCACCCAGAGTCCAGTGAATCGCTTTAGTGCCTCGCCAGCCCAGCCAGTACCGACCAAAAAGCAGTGTTGAAAATATAACCCAGGCTACCAGAGTTAAAGCGGTTTTATGAACCAGATGCTGGGCAAAAATATCTTCCAGAAACAGTATGCCTGAAACAATAGCGGCAGAAAGTAGTGCCAGGCCCACCCAGATCAGGTCAAAAAGCAGCTGTTCCATCATCTGCAGGGGAGGGAGGCGCATAATAAAACCATTGGCTTTTCGATGGTGCAGGTGCTGGTCTTGAAAGGCGAGCAGTAATGCCTGCAGGACGGCAATACTGAAAGTGCTATAGGCAAGTATCGACAGGATAATATGGCTGCAAACCCCCAGGCTCAGGTTTTGCAAGGGCTCAGCGGTGTTGATATTGATTAACCCGAGAATCAGCCCTAACAGGGCCAGTGGGTAGATGCCGATCAGCAGGTTCCCCAGTGGTTTGGTGATGCTGCTGAGTGTGACCAGTGCGGCAATCAGCCAGCCGGTCAGTGAGCTGACCTGAAATAGGCCAAGATTAATACCGTTAGCGGAGAGAAGTGTTTCCTGAAAACTGGCAAAGTGACAGGCCAGAGCTACAGTGCCGAGCAGTAATACCTTATTTTGTCCGGATTTATTGCCGCGCAATAAATTAAAATATTGTAAAATGGCGGCAGCAGCGTAACCAACGATAGCAATTATTCCAAGAATCTCTGTGTTCATAGGGCGTAATTTGTGTCGTTGGTCTCGTGAGGTTGCTTAATATTGCAGAGTATACCCTGCAGTGAGGAATGTATTGTATTTCCCTGAAAATTACTAGATTCGATTGACGATTAATTCGGAAGTAGGTGGCTTTTAATGTTTGATAATTTGACCAGCCGGATGACCGGTGCATTACAGCAGATTCGAGGCAAGGCCAGAATCTCTGACGATAATATTAAGGATACGTTGCGTGAAGTGCGGATGGCGCTTCTAGAGGCTGATGTTGCCCTGCCCGTGGTCAAAGATTTTATTGAGCAGGTCAAGGCTGAGTGTATCGGCAGGGAGGTTGCGCAAAGCTTGAGTCCTGGGCAGGAGTTTGTCCGGATAGTACAAAGTGAGCTTGAGAAGGTTATGGGTGAATACTGTGAGGAGTTAAACCTTGCAGCACAACCCCCAGCGGTTATTTTGGTCGCAGGCCTGCAGGGTGCGGGTAAAACTACCTCTGTTGCCAAGCTTGCCCGGTGGCTTAAAGAGAGAAAAAACAAGCGGGTTACAGTGGCTAGTGCGGATGTTTATCGTCCTGCAGCGATTAAGCAGCTTGAAACCCTGGCGAAGGAGGTCAAGGTAGATTTTTTCCCTAGTCATGCTGGTGAGGACCCGATTGAGATCGCCAATGGTGCGCTTTTGCATGCGCGCAGAAAATATTCCGAGGTGCTGATACTTGATACTGCCGGTCGGCTGCATATCGATGAAGCTATGATGCAGGAGATTAAAGCGCTGCATCAGAGTATTAATCCGGTAGAAACCCTGTTTGTGGTTGATGCCATGACTGGGCAGGATGCAGCCAATACAGCCAGGGCGTTCAATAAAGTCTTGCCGCTGACGGGGGTCATACTGACTAAGACAGATGGTGATTCGCGCGGTGGTGCGGCACTTTCTGTGCGCCATATAACGGGCAAGCCCATTAAATTTATTGGTGTTGGTGAAAAAACCGATGCGTTGGAGCCATTCCACCCTGACCGCCTTGCCTCACGTATTCTGGGCATGGGTGATGTGCTGAGCTTGATTGAGGAGGCTGAGCGTAAGGTTGATAAAAAGAAAGCCGATCGATTCGTTCGTAAGATCAAAAAGGGGCGCAAATTTGATATGAACGATTTTCGAGACCAGCTGGAACAGATGCGCAATATGGGCGGAGTCTCTAATTTGATGACTAAACTGCCTGGCATGGGGCAGATGTCATCAATGGTTGAGGAGCAGGTCAATGATAAATCCATGGGGCAGATGGAGGCTATTATCAGCTCCATGACTTCGAAGGAGCGGCGCTATCCGGATGTGATCAATAATTCACGTAAGCGGAGAATTGCGCTGGGATCGGGCACCCAAATTCAGGATCTGAACCGCTTGCTCAAGCAGCATAAGCAGATGCAGAAAATGATGAAAAAGTTTTCTAAAAAAGGCGGAATGGCCAATATGATGCGAGGATTGTCTGGAATGATGCCACCGGGAGGGAATTTTCCTCGGATGTAGCGGGTAAAAACCGCTTTTTTTGTTCACATAGGTATTGATTTGACGTAAAATGCTCGCCTTTTTGGCTCCCTATGGGGCAAAAGGAAGCGTGTTTCTAGCCGATAAGGCTTAATTTTGGGTGATTTTAAAGCCCACTTGGATTAAAGGATGTATAAATGGTTGTTATCAGACTTTCAAGAGGTGGCGCCAAGAAGCGCCCGTTTTACCATATTACTGTAGCGGACAAGCGCCGTGCGCGAGACAGTCGTTATATTGAGCGTGTTGGGTTCTTTAATCCGGTTGCTCGTGGTCAGGAAGAGACGCTACGGGTTGATCAAGAGCGGGTTGATTATTGGCTAGCGAAAGGCGCTCAGCCTTCGGATCGTGTTAGTGCATTGTTAAGGGACTCTGCGAAGTTAAGGGACTCTGCGAAAGCTCAGTAATCTTCCCATGGTGGTGTCGTCAACGGATGATCTGATCAAGCTGGGACATATTGCTTCAGCATACGGGCTTAAAGGTTGGGTGAAAATATTGTCCCATACTGATCCTCGGCAGGGCATTATTGATTACAATCCATGGTATATCAGGATGAAGGGCGGTTCCTGGGAAAAGCTAAACCTGGAAGCGAGCAAGGTTCATGGCAAAGGTATTGTTGCCCGTATCTCAGGATGCGAAGATCGAACTGCTGCTGAGAGACTGCGTGGTGCGGAAATAGCGATTAAACCCGAGCAGCTACCGAATCTCGATGAGGATGAATACTACTGGCGCGAGCTTGAAGGGCTCAGGGTATTCGCCGTCAACGAAGGCGCTGACCCGGTTATGTTAGGGTGCGTGTCTCAGGTGATGGCCACAGGTTCAAATGATGTGTTGGTTGTGAAAGGCTGTGATGGCAGCCTGGATGACAAAGAGCGGCTGCTGCCCTACCTCTGGAGTCAGGTTGTTAAAAAGGTTGATCTGGATGCAGGTGAGATTTGGGTTGACTGGGATCCGGACTTTTAGTCGTGTGGATTGGTCTGGTAAGCCTTTTTCCGGAGATGTTCCGGGCGGTAACCGATTACGGGATTACCGGGCGAGCAGTTAAGCAGGATCTGCTGCAGCTGCAGCACTGGAATCCGAGAAGTTATACGACCGATAAGCATCAAACCGTTGATGATCGCCCCTACGGCGGTGGTCCGGGTATGCTGATGAAGGTGGCCCCGTTACGAGAAGCTATAAAAGCGGCCCGTGATGCGGCACAGGGAAAGGCTCGTGTGGCCTATCTTTCGCCCACAGGGAAACGGTTAGACCAGGCTGCAGTGCGGGAACTTGCCGGACGAAGCCATCTGATTCTGGTGGCTGGTCGATATGAAGGTATTGATGAGCGAGTGATTGAATCCGATATCGATGAAGAGTGGTCTATCGGTGATTATGTGCTCAGTGGCGGAGAATTAGCCGCCATGGTGATGATAGATACCATCACCCGGTGGTTGCCAGGAGCTTTGGGCCATAAAGATTCTGCACAGCAGGATTCCTTTACTCAGGGCTTGCTGGATTGTCCCCATTACACAAGGCCAGAAGTGTTATGTGGGCAGTCGGTGCCGGAAGTGCTGATGAGTGGTCATCATGAAAAGATTCGTCGCTGGAGGGTTAAAGAAGCATTGGGTAGAACCTGGTTGCGCCGTCCAGACATGTTAGAAGAGTTAGAGCTGGAGTTGAGTGAAGAGCAGCGACAGTTGCTGCAGGAGTTTAAATTAGAGCATCAGGCGTAAAACTGGTGCTGGTAAAAATTGATTAATTGTTGGTTTAGGAGCGGACAATGAGCGGAAAAAATAAGGTGATTCAGGCGCTGGAATCTGAGCAGATGGAACGCGAAATTCCAGAGTTCGGACCGGGTGATACAGTGATTGTTCAGGTACGGGTGACAGAGGGAGAGCGGCAGCGATTGCAGGCCTTTGAAGGGGTTGTTATCGGTAAGCGTAATCGGGGGCTTAATTCAGCCTTCACCGTACGCAAAATCTCCCATGGTGTGGGCGTGGAGCGTACCTTTCAGTCCTACAGCAAACAGATAGATAGCATCCAGGTTAAGCGTCGTGGCGATGTGCGCCAAGCTAAGCTCTATTATCTGCGTGATCTATCCGGAAAGGCTGCACGTATCAAAGAGAAGATACAGTAACGCTGATAGCAGGACGGGCGGTTTATCCGTCCGTTTTTGATTCTGCTTCAGCATTTCTGTTGGTGTCGTTAGATGATCTGGATAAGATAAAGCATCTGCACATGGCCTGTTCATTGACCCCCTCAGCTGATGTTGATGGAACCAAGCAGGGAAATGTGTTTCTAAAGAAAGGAATTTAACAACAATTTGAGGCCCATTATGCAACGATCATTGGCCAGGCTGCTGGTGCCCCTGCTCTTCTCATTTTTGATTCTTCCAGTTCAGGCTGGTGTACAGAATGATCAGTCTCGTGCTGAAGAGCTGCTGGTAAAAAAATTGCAGCTGGCAATTCCACAGGTGCCGATTACCAGCGTGCACGAAAGCAGGCTTAAAGGGCTTTATGAAGTGGATTTGGCCAGTGGAGAACGCATCTTCTCCGATGCTGATGCCAGTCATTTTATTGTCGGAGATCTTTTTCAGGTAACAACGAAGGGGTTGGTGAATCTGACAGAGGCCGACCGCAATGTTGAGCGGGCAGCAAAGATGGCTTCAATAACGGATGATCAGAAGATCCTTTTTACACCACAGGTGAAAAAGGTGTCCGTTAGCGTTTTTACTGATGTGGACTGTGTCTATTGTCAGCGATTGCATGCCAGTATTCAGGACTACCTTGATCGTGGTATTGAGATCAAATATCTTGCCTTTCCCAGGGCAGGTGTAGGGTCGAACTCCTACAATAAAATTGTTTCCGCCTGGTGTGCGGATGACAAGCAGGAAGCATTAACTCGGCTCAAGGCGGGCCAGAGCATCGAAGAAAAAAGCTGCAGCCATACAGTGGCAGAACAATATCGGTTAGGTCAGGAGATCGGTGTTTCAGGTACGCCTGCACTGGTGCTGGAGTCTGGTGAGTTGATTCCAGGGTTCGTACCGGCAGATCAATTGGCGAAGGTGCTGGGTCTTTAGAGCTCTGTCGGGTGCAGTAAATCTGCCCTTTATGACTCTGGTCTGCTGCAGAAAAAAATAATCTGCTCGGAAATCCAATTTATTTTCATTGCGATCAGCTAAACCCGAAGGTCTCCTCAGGATAATAATAATCCTAGATTCTCCAGTTGACCGCTCCATTCTAATAGTAACTTGTTGATATGAATTCAATTAGTTCAGACCTATCACTTCATCCGCTGGGTGAGTCACTCTATCCTGTCCAACTGAGGATTCTAGGATAATGAGCGCACCACGCGGAGAGTTTAGCTCCCGGTTTGGGTTTATTCTGGCAGCATCCGGGTCAGCTGTAGGCCTCGGTAATATTTGGGGGTTTCCGACCCAGGCAGCCAATAACGGTGGGGCTGCATTTCTAGTCATCTATCTGCTGATGGCGTTTGGGCTTGCCTACCCTGTATTGATGGCTGAACTGATTATTGGTCGCCATGCCAAGGCCAATGCTGTTACCGCTATGGCAGTGATAGCCAGAGGTCCGGTTAGCAAAAAGTTGGGAATGGGCGTCGGCTATACGGGTATTGCGGCATCCTGTCTGATTCTATGTTTTTACTCTGTAGTGGCTGGCTGGATGATCTCCCATTTTCTGGCATCCCTTTCCGATATAGTCAACTTATCCGATTTTTCCGCTTGGCTGACCAGTCTCAATTTAATCGGTAATGCTCTGTTTGCACTGATATTTTTGGTGCTAACTATTTTCATCGTCAGCGGTGGAATCAAGGGTGGAATTGAGAAATGGTCGATCCGCTTGATGCCAGGGCTGCTGGCAATTTTGCTGCTGCTGATCATCTACGTCTTGACCCTGGATGGGGCGATGGTTGGGCTCAAGGCTTATCTTCTACCCGATTTTAGCAAGGCAGTTGAACCAAAACTGATGGTTAGCGCCCTTGGACAGGCGTTTTTTTCGCTTTCTTTAGGCGTAGGCACCATGCTTATCTATGGCTCCTACGTTGGTAAAGGTGAAAATCTGGTTTCATTGGGGTATGCCGTGACTTTCCTGGATATATTGATCTCAGTGATGGCAGGTTTATTGATTTTACCAGCCATGTATGTGGCCCAATATAACGGTGTGGTTATCTACAATGAATCGGGTCTACTAATCGCTGAGAATACTCTTATATTCACTGTGTTGCCGGCACTTTTCGACACCATGGATCTGGTGGGGCAATGGGTTTCTATGGCATTTTTTCTACTAATGACCATTGCAGCTCTGACCTCCTCTATCTCTATGCTGGAGGTTCCAGTTGCCTATGTCGTGGAAAATCATAAGGTAGATCGTCGGCGTGCATCCTGGCTGATAGGCACCGTAATCTCTTTTATGGCAATGATAATCGTTGTGAATTTTGAGCTTCTTTTTGGTTTTATTGTTATGCTCACGACCCGCTATGGCCAACCTTTGCTCGGGTTTATGCTCTGTCTTTTTGTTGGCTGGATATGGCATCGCAACAGGGTGCTTGATGAACTTCGCAAGGGCTATGTTCAGGTTGAGCACAGTCTGTTCTGGAAGGTCTGGCCCTTTTATATTCGCTACATCTGTCCCCTGGCAATTCTGATGGTGTTTTCACAGCTGTTTATTGCCTAAGAGATGCACTTTAGTTTGCTTTTTGCTCCGCCTAAGATAGTCGCCGGGGCTATGATTTTTAGCTGTTATCCGTTAAGATACCTGCCCTTTTCGGGCGGAATGTCAAGCCTGTAGCCGTGATGCTTGTCATTGCCGAGTGGTGCTTTTCCAGTAACCCGATCACTTTCAAGAGCGTGATATGGACTTGTTTGAATTTGCAGATTGCCGGGAAGGTTATTACGGCCAATATGGTGGAACATTTCTTCCTGAAATACTCCACTCAACCATTGAAGAACTCAAAGTATGCTTCCGGAAGTGCAAACAGGACAGCTCATTCTGGGAAGAATATGAGCGTCTCCTGCACGATTATTCCGGCAGACCAACCCCGGTTACCCACCTTAAAAATCTTTCGGGAAAGCTTGGCGGCGCACAAATTTATGTCAAAAGAGAGGACCTGAATCATACCGGCTCGCACAAAATTAATAATGTGATGGGGCAGGGCTTGCTGACCAAGCGCCTCGGCAAAACGCGGGTGATTGCTGAAACCGGTGCTGGCCAACATGGTTTTGCCACAGCGACCATGGCGGCCCGTTTTGGTTTTGACTGCAAAATTTATATGGGTGAGGTGGACGTTAAGCGGCAGCGACCCAATGTGTTCTGGATGGAAAACCTGGGTGCTGAAGTGATCGCAGTGACCGACGGGCAACGGACACTCAAGGATGCTATCAATGAATGTCTGAGGGACTGGGTAACCAATATGCATGATACCCACTATGTGCTGGGTACAGCCTGCGGGCCACACCCTTATCCAGAAATGGTCAGCTATTTCCAATCAATAATCGGCATTGAGGCCAACCGGCAGATTCGTGAATTGGCCGGACGTTTGCCTGACCGGGTGTTCGCCTGTGTTGGTGGTGGTTCCAATGCCATGGGCATATTTCAGGGCTTTCTTGATGAAGAGCAGGTCGAGTTGATCGGTTGTGAAGCCGGAGGATTGGGTCAGGGCGTGGGCAATCATGCTTCTCGACTGGCCTATCCCGACGCGTCAGTGGGTGTGGCGCAGGGCTACAAAACCTATTTTTTACAGAATGACGATGGCAATATGCTCGAAACCCAGTCGGTAGCTGCGGGTCTTGATTACATCGGGATCAATCCGATATTAGCTTACCTATGGGAGCAGCAGCGAGTGCGTTTTGAGGCGGCCACCAACGATGAAGTGACCGAAGCTCTGAGCCTGGTCATGGGAACAGAAGGTTTAATTCCAGCACTGGAAAGTGCTCATGCTTTCGCCACGGCCATTGCCGAAGCTCAAAAAATGTCAAAGGATGAAATTATTTTAATAAACCAGTCAGGTCGAGGCGACAAGGATATTTTTACCGTTGCCGATGCGCTTGATGATGTGCACTGGAAAAGCTTTATCCGGGAAAAGGCGGTTGAATATGGAGCTTGATCAATACATTATTGAGCGCAAAAAGAGCAAATCACCATTGATAATGACCCATGTGGTGTGTGGTTATCCCTCTTTTGAGGATAATCTCAAAGAGCTGGAGATCATGAACGATTTTGGTGTCGATTTTGTTGAGCTGCAGTTTCCTTTCAGTGAGCCCTCTGCCGATGGGCCGCTGTTTGTTAAGGCCAATCAGATGTCGATCCAGAACGGAACGAGCGTTGATCGTTGTTTTGCATTTATGCAAAAGGTGACGGCCCGTTTTAAGTTCAAGGTCCTGATGATGGGATATTACAATACTGTTTTTAAGATGGGGCATCAGAGATTTATTGATCGGCTGTCGCAAGCCGGGGCCTGTGGCTATATCGTACCCGACCTGCCGATTGAGGAATCTGCCGAGTTAACCTTGATGGCAAAGGCAAAGGGTTTGTCCCCCATTATTTTAATGGCGCCTACCAATACTGACGAGCGACTGAAACAATTGGCTGCGCACGCGCAAGGTTTTGTTTACGCTGTGGCTCGCAAGGGAGTTACCGGTGGGCGAACAACTATGTCGGATGATGTGGCAGAGTTTTTAACGCGCTGTCGGCGCTACACAGATCTGCCTTTGGGGGTCGGGTTTGGCGTCAGCGCCCCGGAGGATGTTTCCTTTATCGGAGAGCATGCTGATATTGCGATCATCGGTACGGCGGCCCTTAAAGCCTGGGAACTTGGCGGAGAGACAGTATTAAGAGATTTTTTTGATGGCCTGAAACTTACAGCGTGACGGTAGGGAGTAGTATTCATGTGCCATGAATGTGCGGCCATAAAAGGGGCTGCATGTTTGCAAAATTTTGGTGAGCAGTGTGTGTTGAATAATTTTTGCATGCATGCTGGTTGAATTATACAGATAAGAACAGCAAGGGTTGTTAAGAGGGTAATTTATATATGGATCAACAATTAGACCAGTTCAGGTCAATCTCATTAGCAGTGGTGGGCAGTGGTGGTGTTGGAGCCATGACTACCGGCCAAATGCTTTTTCAGGCGGCGGCAAAAACTGGCTTATACGGTATGTTTACACGTTCATTGGGGCCTCAGATTCGTGGTGGTGAGGCAGCGGCGTTACTCAGGTTAACCACTGAGCCAGCAGCAGGGATTGACGATAATTACGACCTTCTTGTGGCGATTGACTGGAAAAATATAGAGCGCTTTGCTGCGGAACTTCCACTGACCAATAAAAGTATTATTATCTCCGACCCCAAGGGAGGTGAAGTTCCCGAGGTGATCGCAAAGTCTGGAGCGCAAATCTATGAACTGCCTCTGGCAGCGACAGCGAGAAGTGTCAAGGGCCGAGTCAATATGGTGGTGCTTGGAGTTGTATCCACAATCATTGGATTACCTGCACAGGCTCTTGAAACGGTATTGAGAGAAACGCTGGATCGCAAGGGTGAAGATGCAATTCAGTCTAGCCTTGTAGCCGTTCAGGAAGGAAGAAATATTGCGGAAAGCCTGCCAGAAACAGATTGTAAAATAGAGATCCCTGCTGAGGTGGTTGGCACGCGCTGGGTGCTGTCAGGCAATGAGGCAGCAGGATTTGGTGCTATTAAAGCGGGTATACGATTTGTGGCTGCCTACCCGATTACACCCGGTACAGAAGTGCTGGAGTGGATGGCGACAAGCCTGCGCAAAGTGGGTGGGGCGTTAGTGCAGGCAGAGGATGAACTGGCATCGATCAATATGGTCATTGGGGGTTCCTATGCGGGCGTTCCCTCTCTCACCGCAACCTCTGGCCCGGGGTTGGCATTGATGACCGAGGGTATTGGACTTGCGGTGGCTGCCGAAGTGCCGGTTGTGATTGTTAACGTGCAGCGTGGAGGCCCCTCGACGGGTATCCCCACCAAAACAGAGCAAAGTGATCTCAATATTGCTCTCTATGGATTACACGGAGATGCTCCTCATCTAGTGTTGGCAGCACTGGATGTCTCTGACTGCCTCTTTACAACACAGTGGTCTGTTTATCTGGCTGAGAAGTTGCAGACAGCGGCTATCGTTTTGTCGGATCAGTATATCGGTCAGGCAAAGGCAGCAATTGATGTGCCTGAAGATCACCCCTTCAAGGCTGAGAGGCTGATTGAATCAGAACCCGCTGAAGACTATCTGCGTTACGCCGTGACCCCAAGTGGTGTATCACCCATGACAATACCTGGAATCCCAGGGGGGCAATATACTGCGGATGGCCTGGAAACCAATCAAAAGGGCCTTCCCTCCACCCAGGCGGAGCACCATGGCGAACAGATGGACAAGCGGCTGCGCAAGTTAACGCAGGAGAATTATGGTGATTACTGGGCTGAAGTGAGCGGAGAGGGCAAGGTGGCTATTATCACCTGGGGTTCGACAGCTGGCGCGGTTCGAGAGGCTGCCAAGCGTTTGCGCCACGAAGGGATTAACGTCAAAGTAATAGCGGTCAGATTGATCTCACCGGCACAGCCGGAAAAAATGGCAGAGGCGCTCGAAGGGGTTTCTCGAATACTGGTGGTGGAGCAGAATCACTCTGCACAATTCTGTGGTTTTTTCAGAGCAAATTATGATCTGCCTCAGAAAGTGGAATCCTATAATAGACCGGGTCCGCTCATCATTAGGCCGGGTGAAATTGCTGACAAGATCAAAGAGTGGGGCATAAAATGAGTACTACAGCAGACAATATTATTAGCCATGAGCCCGCAGATTATAAATCCAGTTATAAGCCGATCTGGTGTCCTGGTTGTGGAGACTATGCAGTACTTAAGTCAATGACGAAAGCGATGGCAACCTTGAATCTTCAACCTGAAAATATGGCAGTTATATCAGGGATCGGCTGTTCGTCGCGGATTCCTGCTTACACTAACTGTTATGGTTTTCATGGTCTTCACGGGCGTTCGCTGGCCATTGCTAGTGGTGTGAAGGCAGCCCGGCCTGACCTGACAGTTCTGGTTGCCGGGGGTGACGGCGATGGGTTTTCCATCGGTGGTAACCACTTTTTGCATGCCTGTCGCCGCAATCTCGACCTGACCTATATCGTCATGGATAATGAGGTTTACGGTATGACCAAGGGCCAGGCTTCGCCGACAACAGCGCCGGACTGGGATAGTACCTTGACCCCGGGTGGCTCTGGCATGAGCCCCTTTCACCCGCTGGTAATTGCACTTGCGTCTGGAGCAAATTTTGTGGCACGCTGCTATTCAGGTGATGTTAATGAAACGGCTGATATTATTGTCGAAGCTGTGAAACACCCCGGTTTTTCATTTATTCAGATACTGAGTCCGTGTGTAACCTATAGGCCAGAACAGAAAGAGTGGAAAAAATATGTTCGCAAGGCCGAGTTGGTCAGCACTGATGATGAAGGACGTGCCGCACGTCGGCTGATGACCGATGATGGCTTTAACCTGGGTGTGCTCTATCAAGGCACGCGTGAACCGTACAATCTGAGACATAATCCCGATGCGCTGGTTGAAGCCAGTGAGCTTGGTCAACAGTTTGAGGTGTAGCTATGGCAAATGAAAAAAAGATTGATTTTAATGATACGCACGAGTTGCTCTCCTATGCCTATGCATTGGAACGCGAAGCAGGTGAGCGCTATTCCGAACTGGCTGATACTATGGATACCCATAATGTTGATGATGTGGCTGGGCTGTTTCGCAAGCTTGCTGATATTGAGGGTAAACATGCGCAGAAAATTAAAGACATGCTGATTGAGCGTGGCTATGACATGCCACCGATGGAATATCTGTGGGAGATGCCTGAGGGCCCAGAAACCACGCCAATGGATCAGTTACATTATATGATGGCACCCTACCATGCCCTGGTTCTTGCACTGCACAATGAGCAGCGGGCCGCTGATTATTTTTCAGAAATTGCGGAAAATAGTAGCAATGAACAGGTTAGAGTTATGGCCCAGGAGATGGCTGAAGAGGAGTGTGAACATGTGCAATGGGTTAAAGACTGGATTGAGAAATACCCTGAGCCTGAAGAAGGCTGGGATGATGACCTGGATCCGCCAGCAGTACAGGATTAGTGTTTAAACAGCTTGCCAGAGAGTCAATCAAGGCATAATAGATAAAGTTGCGGTTGTGTCCACGCAGGCGCTAATGCGCAGGCGTTTCTGCGTTGCTATGGGTGCCAACCGCCATGAGAAGCTACTGAACCAAGAGGGTTTTGCTAAAGCTTCCTAAAGTTTTTTTAAATAATTTTCGATGGAGAGTTTGTATGGCATTAATGATAACTGACGACTGCACGGGCTGTGATGCATGCCTTGATGCATGCCCCAACGATGCAATTAGCGAAGGAGATATCTATGTGATTGATCCGGCGCGTTGTACTGAGTGTGTGGGTGCTGAAGATGAGCCGCAGTGTGGACTTGAGTGTCCAGCAGATTGCATCATCGCTGATCCAGCATGGGCTGAAACGCCAGAACAATTACAGGAAAAATACAAGAATCTTCACTAACAGGTTTTTATTTGAACGCATTCGCACAAGTTCGGTAGCCTTCCGGGAGTATTCAACTCCCAGTCTGCCTGATAGTCAGAAAATCGATCTCAGTGGGGGTGTTTTCCCTGAATATACCAGGCAAAGGCGATAATTTCCGCGATGGCCAGATACAGCTCTTCGGGGATCGATTCGCCTAGTTCAAGTGTGCCTAGCACTTTTACCAGCTCGGGATTCTCATAAAGCGGTACACCTGATTCGCGGGCGATAGCTATGATCTGTTCGGCCAGGTCGTTCTCGCCAGAGGCGGTGATTGTGGGTGCATTATCGCCGTCATAAAAGAGCGCGACAGCCTGCTGTATTTTTTTATCCATCAGGTCTTAATATCCAGAAGTTGCTGATCCAGGCGGGTTTTTCTCAGCGGGGGTGCCCCGTGTCTGCATTCCAGCTGCTCCACCTTAAGTCCTTTGCTGGACAAGGTTTTCTTTAAATAGTTTAGCTCGCCCTGGATTTTCTTCAGGGTTTCAGCCCTCTCGCTCCAGAATGTGGTTGAAATACTAGCGTTAACCACTCTGAGAGTCGCATAAAATTTCCCTAATTTTTCTATATCAAACCCCAGTGTGATCGTCCATTTGCGCTCTTTTTTTGAAGGGTTTTGCGACTGTGTACTGCGTTCCTCTTCAATTTGCAGCTGGATTGGACGAAATTGCCCTTCAGCATAAACAGGGATTTCCAGATTCCAACTTTGGCTGACAGAGCCTTCTGCTCCGGCCTGCCTGCCGCCAAGGCTGTTTAGCTGCTGGGCCTGGACCCTTGATAGACTGGCTGCAATTTGCCGTAAAATAACGCTGATGGCCAGGTCAAAGGTTTCTGCGGTCGGGGTGCTCTGCCTCGCGGGGTTGGTGGTGCTGGCCTGAAGCAGATTTCTGATGTTTGTATTAATAGGTAGATTATGGAGTAGTAGCGGCTGTTTTAGGGTGGTTTCAGCTTCTGACGGTGTGCTGCCAACTGGCTTTGAGGTCATGCTTAGGGCGGCCGTGATAATACGTGCCAGCATATTTGATTCACTGGTAATTGTGGGGGTGGCCGCATTGGTGGCTCTGGAAATTGGACCTGTTGTTTGAGATTGGGTTGAGGATGGTGATTTTTTTTGTACGTTATCTGAAAATGTCTGAGTCTGCACAGTGGGTGGCTTACTTGTCACACCGAGCGACCTGGTAGGCGATAGCACTTGAGAGGTTATTTCCGGTTTTGAATCACTGGTAATTGTGGGGATGGCCGCATCGCTGGTTCGGGAAATTGGACCTGTTATTTGAGATTGGATGGAGGATATTGGGTTTTTTTGTACATTACCTGAAGCTGTTTGAGTCTGCACCGTTAACGGTTTACTTGTCTCGCTGGTCAACCTGGTAGGCGATAGCACCCGAGAAGTTATTCCCGATAGCGCTGTTGATTTTTGTGGCGTATTTATCTCCGTTCTGTTTTCACTGTTGCTGGGTGTGGTGATCCCCGCTGATTTCTGGGTGACCGATAACCCGAGTGTTTCTTTGCCTGTGCCTGGCCGGGTAAGTTTTATGTCAGGAGTAGCCCCATGGCCGGTTTTCCAGGTATTACGGTTGACAGTTTTGCTCTCTTCTCCTATCGGCGTGGTTGTGGAAGAGCCTGTTGAGGGCGCCTGAGTAGCTGCTCCCGTCGCAGCTGGAGGGTGTGTGGGAGTTTGTGGTTGGTTCAGAAAAATATTTTGGCTAGCGCGAGCCTGGTTTTGGTATAGCGCCGTTATTTTGGAGAGATATCGACTACTCTGCGCAAGCTGATGAGTCGAGGCCTGTTTAGTGGGGGAGGGGTCAGCCTTTGTGGCTGCTGCTTTTTCTCCGGTTTCTGTGAGCCGTGTTGCTGTGCTGGGGGTGTGGGTTTCCACTCTGAGGGTATGGGGCGCTAGCGTTTTTACCAGATTGAGTAGCTGTGCCTTAAGATCCTGGGCTGTCAGAGTTTGAAGCTGCATCTGCAGCTGTGGCTGCTGGCGAATAAGCTGAATCAACTGTTCTGTGGTTTTTACCTGTGGATGGCTGCGCTGAATATTATTAAGCACTGCCGCAAGCTTGGCTTCTAGCCGGCTGCTATTGGCCTCAAATGCCAGCTTGAGAGCATGAGGATTGGTGAGTTGCTGCGGACTGGGTTGTTTCATGAGCAGCGCATCAATCTGTTGATAAAAGGGCTTCAAGTGTAGCGGGATCGATGTTGGGCCAACCGTTGCCATCAGAGTTGTGAGGTTATTGAGTAGCAGTGAGGGGCTTTGTTGTAATGGTAACGCTTCTCTTAATCCCTGTTGTAACGTCGTATGAGGGGTGATGATTGGCGGGGCCTTTATGATTTGCTGCAGCTGCAGGGTAGCATTTTCGCCGATTTTTACTCTGACCAGATCCCCGGGGGTGAATGAGCGATTACTGGTGACCTGGTATTCCTGCCCCTCTCGGGATAAGATTATTTCGAAAAGAGTTTTAACAGATAAGTCGCTGGTCGGAATAGGCTGGCTCGCGATTATCTTGAGCGTCAGGACGGTTCCAGACAGGGCGCTTTTTTGCAGTTCTGCAGCTCCCTGAATGGGTGAGCCAGAAGGCTTAGAATTGACGGAAGAGGGGTTTTTTAAGTCCATGCCTTGACTATATCACAGGGGGTGTTTTCTATATAATCACAGGAAATGAAGCTGGGGCGCAAAAGTTTGCACAATATATTGATGTGCTTGAAAAATCTGCCCGTTCAAGTGAGACTTGTGGTCGGTGCCGCCAAATTGCAAACTTATTGCAAAATCGGGATCGTGAACAGAGTGTGCACTCCAGTGATCCCATAGTAGAATAACAACACTTGGTTATATATTTGCCACCTATTGCGCCTGGGGGTCTCTTCAGTTCATGCGGTTAAGCAGCATTAAGTTAGCGGGATTTAAATCCTTTGTTGATCCGACTACGGTTCATTTCCCAGGTAACCTGTGTGCCGTTGTTGGACCTAATGGGTGTGGTAAGTCCAATATCATTGATGCAGTGCGTTGGGTCATGGGAGAGAGTTCGGCCAAGACCCTGCGGGGTGAATCAATGACCGATGTTATCTTTAGTGGTTCCAGTGCGCGTATGCCGGTGGGGCAGGCCTCAGTAGAATTATTATTTGATAATAGTGACGGAAGCCTTAAGGGTGAATACAGCGCCTATAATGAGATTTCTGTGCGCAGAACGGTTAACCGTGATGTGCAATCCATCTATTATTTGAACAGTCGTCGTTGCCGCCGCCGAGATATTCAGGACCTGTTTCTGGGTACAGGGCTGGGGCCAAGAAGTTATTCGATTATCGAGCAGGGGACGATATCTCGCTTTGTTGATGCAAAGCCGGAAGAGCTTCGTATCTATATCGAGGAAGCGGCGGGTATTTCAAAGTATAAGGAGCGTCGCAGGGAAACTGAAAACAGAATGCGCCACACCAGGGAGAACCTGGAGCGGCTGGCGGATATTCGTGAGGAGCTAGGCAGACAGCTGCACCATCTGCAGCGTCAATCCAGGGCTGCAGAGCGCTATTCTGAATTCAAGAGGGAGGAGCGGGGCCGCCGGGCCGAGCTGCAGGTTATACGCTGGAAAGCACTGAATGACGATCATCAATCACAGGAAAAAAAGGTTAGGGCAACCGAAGTCCACCTTGAATCAGTGCATGCAGAGCTGTGTGCAGTAGATACCGAGATTGAAAAATTACGACAGCAACATCTCGATACCACCGAAGTTTTACAGGCTGTGCAGGAGGAGTTCTACAAGGTGGGAACCCAGATCGCCCGCTATGAACAGAACATCCAAAATCAGCAAGAACGTGCAGCGCAGATGGGTGTAGATTTGACCAATACTGATGCAACGCTACAAAATGAAAAAAAAGAGATGGGGGAGGATGAAATAAAACTCCGTCAACTGGCAGCGGATTTAACACAATTAGCACCAGAGCTTAAAACGCTACGCCAACAACTGGAAACCTTGAGCAAGGAGCAGGAAACGGCGGTTGCTGCAACATTACAGTGCCAGCAGCAATGGGATGAATTTAATCAGAATTTTTCAGAGGTTCGGCAAAAGGTAGAGGTAGAACAGTCTCATATTCAACACCTGGAGCAGAGTATTGCCCAGCTCAAAGAGAGAATTTTAAGGTCTGAGAAGGAGCATGGTGGCCTTGATCATCGCTCCGAACAAGCTGCAGTAAAAGAGTTAGAATCCAAAATAAATGCACTGGACAAAATAGCAGAGCAGCAAAAAGAGCATGTGGCTGGGTTGGTCGAGGCTGTTCGTTGGCAGCGTGAGTCTAATCATAAAGCCGGCGGTATGCTGGACCAGCTACGGCGTAATATGCAAGAGAAACAGGGGCGGCTCGCCTCTCTTGAGACACTTCAACAGATGGCGCTTGGGCAGATGGACACAGCCATTGTCCAGTGGCTTAAAAAAAACAGATTACACAACATGCCGAGGTTGGGGCAGGAACTCTCGGTAGAAAAAGGCTGGGAAAAGGCTGTCGAGATGGTTTTGGGTGATTACCTGCAGGCAGTTTGCATGAGTGAAGAGGAAGATCTGGCGGTTACAATCACAGATCTGATTTGTGGTGACTTGACGCTGATACGGCCAGCCGAAAAAGATTTATCGGTTGAGCGAAACAGCAATTCTCGGGCTTATCTACTGGAAAAGATAACAACACTATGGGATCTGAATGGCCTTTTATCAGGTGTCAGGGTTGCAGAAACTTTGGAGGAGGCACTGCAGCTCAGAAGTGAACTTGGTTGCGCGGAATCAGCGGTGACTCGGGAGGGTGTTTGGGTGAGCAGAGGATGGATTAGGGTCCATCGTGAAGCGAACAAAAACTCCAGCGTTCTGGAACGGCAGGAAAAGCTGAAGCAGTTAAGTAAAGATATGTTAGCTCTGGAGAAGAAAGCTGAACGCCTGGAAGCTGATCTGGCTGGTGGCCTGCTGAAACTGAAAAATCTTGAACAGGCCCGGGAGACAGGCCATCAGGAGTTAAACAGTTTATTGAAGCAGCGCTCTGAAACACGCTCTGAACTGAGTGCCAGAAAAACACATATCGAACAGCAGGCCGCCAGAGTTCAGCGTATAGAGCACGAGATTGAAGAGGATCGGATACAGCTAAAACAGCAGAATACCCGGTTGGACCAAGCGCAATTAAACTGGAAAGCAAGTCTGGTTCAGGTTAAAACGGATGCTGAACGCCGAGAGCTACTTGTTGTGCAGAGGGATTCCAGCAAAGAACAACTTGAGGTTGTCCGCAGCAGAGTTCGTCAGGCGGAAGATCACTTGCATAAGCTGGCCCTGCGTGAACAGTCTCTTTTGACCCGGCAGGAATTTTTACAAACGGGGATGCAGCGTTTACAGTTACAGCTGGTACAATTGGAAACGCGGAAGCAGAGTCTTGAATCTGATATGGCAGCGGCTGCCGAACCGCTGGAATTGTTGCGTCAGTCACTGTATCAACGGCTACAAAAAAGGCTTGTGCTGGAACAGCGTCTGGCCACTGTGCGGACCGATACAGAGCAGCTGGAGGCCCGGCTTGCAGAGCTTGAAAAAAAACGCAGTGCAGTTGAGCTGCAGGCCGGGAATATTCGCAATGACCTGGAACAGCAGCGGATGCAGTGGCAAGCGGTTAGGCTTCAGCAAGAATCTATTGAGCATCAATTGCTGGAAATGAAGCAGGGCCTGTCCGCACTGCTCAAGCAGTTACCTGAAGGCGCGGAGGAGGCGAGTTGGGTGCGTAAGCTTGAGCGTTTACAGAATAAGATTCAGCGACTTGGCCCGATTAACCTTGCTGCGATCGACGAGTACCAAATGCAGTTTGAACGCAGCACTTATCTGGATTCTCAAAATGCAGATCTCGAGGAAGCACTGGCAACGCTGGAGAACGCTATTCGAAAAATAGACGCAGAGACCAAAACTCGATTCAAAGAGACCTTTGATCTGATTAACAACCGGTTACAGGAGGTTTTCCCAAAAATATTTGGCGGTGGTCACGCATATCTTGAACTGACAAGCGACGACCTTTTGGACACCGGAGTAACGGTTATGGCCAGGCCACCGGGTAAACGAAATAGCACCATTCACCTGCTGTCGGGTGGAGAGAAAGCGTTGACTGCGATCGCTATGGTGTTTTCGATCTTTCAGCTTAATCCTGCGCCTTTTTGTATGTTGGATGAGGTGGATGCGCCACTCGATGATACTAATGTAGGTCGGTATTGTCGGCTGGTTGAGGCCATGGCCGAAACAATACAGTTTATATTTATTACTCACAACAAGGTGACGATGGAAATGGCGGGGCAGATGATGGGAATTACCATGCATGAACCGGGTGTTTCAAGGCTTGTGTCTGTTGATATGGATGAAGCGGCTGGCTTGGCAGCTTCATCCATATCAACGTTGTAATAACCGGGCCTGAATTTAAAAAAATGTCAGGGCGACAAATAATCAATCAGATGACTGGATATAGATGATCATGGGTTTTTCTTTGCGTGAATGGTTACTGGTTTTAGGTATAGTGGTTATTCTTAGCGTGTTGCTGGATGGTTTTCGCAGGATGCAAAAGGGTAAGCGTAACTCACTCAAAATGTCGATCGACAAAAACCTCGAGGATCGGAGCAGGGAAAGTATAGATTACTTCAATGGCGAGCTGCCCAGTGGCGGAGCCAGGGAGGCTGCTCAGCAAAAGACTGATGAAGAGCTTGAGCCATCAGAGGTGGACAGTAATACCCATGAATCAGTGCCAGCAGATGCTGCCCCGCAGGCCGATCAGGAGCTGATGCCAGAACCTCTGTTTGCTGATACGGAGGATATAGTTGATCCCCGTCATGATCATGCCCCCATTGAGGAAGATGTAACAGAACAGGAGCCAGAGCTATTGGTGCCTGAACAGACGGAGGACGAAGCACCCATATTGAATAGTGTGCCAGAGGAGTCGCCCCCGCCAGAGGTGGTGATAGTGATTAATGTATTTGCCCGGGATGGAAAACAATTTAATGGCTCTGAATTGATGCAGGTGATTCTTCCTTGCGGCATGCGCTATGGACATCTTGATATTTTCCACCGTACCGAAGGAGATTCAGGTGAAGGTCCGGTACAGTTCAGCATGGCCAATGCGATTAATCCTGGTACCTTTGACCTGGAGGCAATGGACAGTTTATACACGCCTGGGGTGAGTTTTTTTCTTGGTTTGCCCGGCCCCAAAAATAATATGAAGGCATTCGACTATATGCTGGAGACTGCGCGCTGTGTTGCAAAAAATCTTGATGGAGAGCTCAAAGATGAGCAGCAGAGTGATCTGAACCCTCAAATCATTGGGCATTCACGCCAGATTATTCGGGATTTTGAGCGACGGCAACTGCCTTTGCTGCGTTGATAAGGATTTGTGGTGCCTGTCTTGATTGAAGATTCCGTACGCCGGGAAATAGAACAGTTACGGCGCGATATTAACGACTATAACTACCGCTATTATGTGCTGGATGACCCCACCATCCCTGATAGTGAATATGATCGTTTACTGCGTTGTTTAATGCAGCTGGAAGCTGAACACCCTGAGCTGGTCACCCAGGACTCGCCCACTCGTCGTGTCGGTGCTACGCCGCTGTCAGTTTTCGATCAGGTGGTTCATCGGGTGCCGATGCTGTCTCTAGGGAACGCCTTTAATGATGATGAGATGCGGGATTTTGACCGACGAGTCAGATCCCGACTGGGCCGCTCGGATGAGCTTGAATATGCCTGTGAACCCAAGCTGGATGGTATTGCTGTTAGCCTGATCTACGCAGAGGGAGTTCTGGTGCAGGGCGCGACCCGGGGAGATGGTTACAATGGAGAGGATATCACCCTGAACCTTCGAACCATCAGCTCCATTCCCTTGCGTTTACTGGGTAGCGGCTGGCCGCAGTTGCTTGAGGTGCGTGGTGAGGTCTACATGCCACTTCACGGTTTTGATGAACTGAACCGTAAAGCAAGGCAGACAGGTGGCAAGGTGTTTATGAACCCGCGTAATGCTGCGGCCGGCAGCTTGCGGCAGCTCGATCCCTCAATAACGGCTGCACGTCCTCTGGAGATGTGTTGTTACAGTGTTGGTCAAGTAGAAGGTGGCACTCTTCCTGACCAACATACAGAAATCCTGCAGCAACTCAATAGATGGGGGCTGCGCATTAACCAGGAGATGCGCAGGGTGCAGGGTGTCTCCGCGTGTATTCACTATTATCAGAATTTGCAAAATAAACGGGACCAGCTGCATTACGAGATTGATGGTATTGTTTTTAAGGTCAACAGCCGCAGGTTACAGGATAGACTAGGTTTTGTATCCCGGGCACCGCGCTGGGCCATTGCCTACAAATTCCCTGCCCAGGAAGAGATGACACGGCTTTTGAATGTTGAATTTCAGGTGGGCCGTACCGGGGCCGTGACTCCCGTGGCCAGATTAGAGCCGATCTTTGTCGGTGGCGTGACAGTCAGCAACGCCACCCTGCACAATATGGATGAGGTGCAACGGCTTGGCATTTGCATCGGTGACATGGTTGTGGTGCGGCGGGCCGGGGATGTTATCCCCCAGATTGTCAGGGTTGTTCTGGAAAATCGACCGGAGAGTGCCAGCGCAATTGTTCTACCTAAGACCTGTCCGGTTTGTGGTTCTGCCATTGTACGCTCGGAACAGGGAGCCGTTGCGCGTTGTAGCGGAGGACTCTACTGCCCGGCACAAAGAAAACAGGCGATCAAACACTTTGCGTCTCGCAAGGCGATGGATATCGACGGGTTGGGGGACAAACTGGTCGATATTCTGGTTGATGAGGGGTTGGTTGATTCGGTTGTGGCCCTGTATCAGCTTAAAAAGGAACAGGTCAGCAAACTGGAGCGTATGGGTGATAAGTCAGCCGCCAACCTGATCCAATCATTAGATAAAAGTCGGCGCGTAACCCTGGGCTGTTTTATCTATGCGCTAGGTATTCGGGAGGTGGGTGAAACCACGGCACATAACCTTGCCAATCACTTTGGTAACCTGCATGACCTGCAGAACGCCACCCATGAGCAGTTGATCGAAATACGCGATGTTGGAGAGATCGTAGCCCATCATATCAGTGAGTTTTTTCAGCAACCGCATAATCAGGAGATTATTCGAAAACTGGTACCAGAACAGATAATTTTGCTCAATCCGGCTAAAATACCGGAGAAAATGTTGCCACTTAAAGGGCAACGCTGGGTGTTGACCGGCACCCTTGCAACAATGCCCCGTGATGAGGCCAAGGCACGCTTGCAGGTGCTGGGTGCCAGGGTGAGCAGTAGTGTTTCGGCCAGGACAGACCGTCTGGTGGCAGGTCCTGGTGCAGGCAGTAAACTCGAAAAAGCCCAAAGTTTGGATGTTGATATCATAGATGAACCGGGTTTTCTGCGGTTTCTGGAGCAGTTGGAAAAATTATAACGCCAGCTTCTGCTAATATTAGGGCAGATATTGACTATTATGGGTCTGGCTGTTAATAATTTGTGAAACGAGTGGGTCATAGTTTGAGGCTGAGTTTTTTTGTCTGAATCAAATGCCTGTTTCCATCAGCGAAAACGGGTAAAAAAGACCTGAGTTGTGCTCTATTTGAAGCTGACCGGTTGTCTGATAGCTCTATTATTTGTCCCACGTGTCAAGGGATTACAGTACTCGAACTGGATTTCATATGCCTAAATACATCAATGCGGATAACAATCTAAACCAGACAAAAAAGGCAGGTCAGTCGCGGCGCAGTCGCTCAGGACACTCTACGCTGCGTATAATTATGTTAGCAGCAACACTAGCGGTCGTGTCTTTGATACTGGTCGTGGTTTCTATCTACAGTTCGGCGCGTATATCAGCCCTTAACCAAAACAAACATCAACTCGAATACGCTCTGAAAAAGACCCAGAATCAACTGGAAACACTGAAGCCTGAAATGGAGGAGGTCAAAGCTAGCCTGAACGAGTTGGTAAATAGCCGGATTCCAGGGCTCTATAAACTTGAAACCAATAAAGTAATGGATGTGCAAAGTGAACAGATTAAAAATATCGTGTTCACCGTACTAAAGCGTTCAGGAAAAATTTATTATAAATACCTGCTGGTTGTTGAAAATAATAGCGCAAAAAAACTAAGCCCGAGTTTTAAAGTGTTACTGTTTAACCGCGATGGTATCCACGTAGCAACCCATAAAGTCGAGGATGGTACTGAACTCACTGCCGGAGAGAGCAGGGATTATACCTCTGAAATCGAATTCCTCTTTGAAGCGGAGCCTCGCTATTTCTATATCGATAATCTGATCCTGACAGCAGGGTAATAAATGCAGGGTGAGCGCTTTGCTCTTGCGTATATATTGCCCTTAGTCGATTGATGGCCTATAAATAATAGGTAGGCTGTTGGCTTAGAATTAATCTACTGTGGTGGCGTTACGATTTGCTCTATGTCTCTACAGAAACACACTATACTCTGTTCAACTGATGAATTTAAGCTTACCTATTGATAATTATAGGGTTTTGGAGATTTTCTATTTTGATTTTTAACTGTGCATTACTGGTGGATGATTCCAGATCGGCGCGCTTTGCATTAAGAAAGCTGCTGGAGCGAAACGGTATACAGGTAGATGTGGCGGAAGATGCCACGCAAGCATTAGAGTATCTAAACAACAGGCACCCAGATATTATTTTTATGGATCACTTTATGCCTGGGATGGATGGTTTTGAAGTATCCAGAATTATTCGTGATGGCCAGTCGACGGCGGATATCCCGATCGTTATGTGCACCTCCAATGAGGGCGATGAGTATTTCCAGGAGGCAAAAGCCAATGGTGCTAACGCCATACTAACCAAACCCACAACGGCAGCAAAACTGCTTGATGTGCTCAACGAATTGGAGAAGATATCGATCTCGCCGGTTGAAGTTCAGGCTGAAAAGAGCGAGCCCGCTGTGACCTTCGATCAGGATCTCTCGAGGCGATCCAGTGATGAGCAGTTGGAGGCACAGATTGCTCGCATGCTGGATTCCCAACTGCCACAGCTTCGTGAAAATGTCACGGCCGGGCTTGATATGATCATCAAACCCCTGCTGCAAAGCTATATCGAAAAAGCCATAGTACCGATGCGCCAAGAGCTTGACGGCCTTGTAGAGCAGCGATGCAGAGAGCTGGTTGAATCAAACAGCCAGGTAAAACTGGAGCTGATGGTTGCTGAAGAATTAGCACGGATGAGAGAACAAATTGAAGCTGAATTTAGTGAGCAGATAGCGGATATCTATTCTGGTATTGGTGAGCTCAGAGCGAATCAGTCGTTGAAGAAAGCGGATTCAGAGTTGGTCAAAGTACTGAGTGAACAGGCCGCTGAAACTGCCAGAAAAGAGGCGGCTAAAGCCCTTGTAGATGCTCAAAGCCTGGCTTGTCAAAGCGCTCAGAATGAAACCAACACCCTGTTTAAAACAGTAAAAAAAGAGTTTTCAGCGGAGATTGACCACAAATTATCTCTTGCTGAGGATGCAGCGGTTCAAAAGGCTAAACAGGAGGCGTATCAGGTTTCCTGTGAAAAGGTGCAGCAGGCTGGTGTGCAGATAAAGAAACGGTTTGGCCGTTTGTTCTTTGTGAGTGGCGTTGCATTATTCACAGCGGCACTGGCAGTTTCCGGAATGCTGTATCTGCTAAGGGTCTGAGGCAGGGGTATCGTTTTTCAGGCTGTTTCTCAATAGATGTTTAGCATGAACGTAATAGAGAGCGGAAAAAAATAGCGCCAGGCTGGCTATCGTTTCAAGAATAATAGCAAACCCCGGTTGTAGCGCAAGCCCCAGCACGGCTTTAGTAACATAGACCAGCAAAATGCATCCAAGCCCGATGTGGGCGCTGTTGCTGCCCTTTAATATCCAGGGCAGAAAAGCCAGTAGCGGCAGTGTTGCAATCAATAACAGATCCAGCGCCAGCTGGTCGCTATTATCGACTCGCCAGTTGCTCACAAGCATCACTAGCAGAGCACCATAGGTGGTCAGAGTAAGTTTTCGACTCAGGCGAATATGTGCGGTGGGGTTCATGGCGACCTAGAGGATCTCCAATACTTGCTCTGGTGGCCTGCCCAGAGCTGCCCTGTCATCGGTTTCAACAATGGGGCGTTCAATAAGAATAGGATTTTCAACCATGGCTTTGATCAGCTCAGCTTCGGAAAGTCGGGTCTCTTTAAGGTTAAGTTCGCTGTATTGTGTCTCGCCTTTGCGAAGCAGGTCGCGGGCAGAAATTTTCAGTTTTCCCAATAGCTCCGTGAGCTTATTTTCACTCGGGGGGGTCTCAAGATAAAGAACAATTTCCGCGTTAATGCCCTGTTCCTGCAGGAGTTGCAGTGTTTTCCGTGACTTGGAGCAGCGTGGGTTGTGATAAATAGTGATCTGGTTCATCTGTATTTTGCCTCCGGCGGCTACACTGCATCAGTGGGGTTCATTCATTCGGATTGAAACAAAGACAGATTTAATCATCTTCCATCTGCGTTTTCCAGATTAAAAAGAATATTAAACTGTAGATTAGTAAGGTTGGGGGTAAATGCATGTCTAAAATCTGTTTGCATGGTTATGTTTCAGGTGTAGTGCAGGGTGTTTGGTACCGCCAGTCCACGCGCCAGCAGGCATTGGCAGCCGGGGTGAGTGGCTGGGCGAAAAATCTGGCTGATGGGCGGGTTGAAGTGCTGCTGTGTGGCGAAGATGAAGCTGTTAGCCAGGTTGAACACTGGCTACACCGAGGGCCGGTCAGGGCCAACGTCAGCTCTGTTGAATCAGAGGTAGTTGGCTGGCAGGACATTGATGGGTTTGAGACCTATTGATTATTGGTGAACCAATGTCTTTCCCAGGCCAGTAACACCTTTTCCGGATATCTGGTTTTACCCAGGCTACCATTATAACGAGCCAGCGCTCGAATCAGGCCACCCTTTTCCTGTTTCAGATAATAACTGATAATAGTGCAGCCATAGCGCAGGTTGGTAAGGGTATCGATCAGATTATCTTCGGGCCGACCGATCTCCTGTTTCCAGAAAGGCATTACCTGCATCAGCCCCTGAGCACCTGAAACCGATAGCGCATAGGGATCAAAATGGCTCTCAATTTCGATAATAGATAGAATCAGTTCGGGCTTTACTCCAGCTCTGGAGGCTTCCTGATGGAGTAGTCTCAGTATGGTTAATCGTTGGCTCTGATCTTTGATAAAAGGCTTAAGTCGATGGGACATATCCACCAGCCAGACTTCAGCATCAAAGCGGTCACGAAAACTGTCGGCCTGGGTAATGCTCTGCTTGAGCAGCACCCGAATTTTGTCATCGACCTGCTGAGGCTGGCTGGTTGATGACGCACACAGAGGCTGAGCCAGCAGTAACAGAAGCAATCCTAAGGCCGATAGCATTCTAGGTGGGTGATAGCAGTGAGCGGATATACTCAATGACCGATTCCATTTTAATGTCGATTTTTTCGGCACTGCGTCGTTCCTGATATTCTAAAACACCCTCTTTTAGTCCACGGTCGCCGATAATTAACTGATGCGGAATACCAATTAACTCCATATCTGCAAACTTGACGCCGGTGCTGATTTTCTTGTCCCGATCATCCAGAAAGACCTCATAACCCAAAGCGATCAGTTCCTCATAGATACGATCAGCTGTTTCGCGAACCAATGGAGATTTCTCGTAATTTAGCGGGAT
>CAYYRK010000002.1:0-21135 GCA_964473915.1 uncultured Pseudomonadales bacterium | reverse complement strand
AGATACGATCAGCTGTTTCGCGAACCAATGGAGATTTCTCGTAATTTAGCGGGATAATTCCGATCTGAAATGGGGTAAGTCCGTTTGGCCAGATGATGCCTCGTTTGTCATGGTTTTGTTCAATAGCGGCGGCCACCACCCGGGTTACTCCGATGCCGTAACAGCCCATGGTCATGACCTGTGCTTTGCCGTTTTCGGTGAGTACCGTGGCTTTCATGGCTTGCGCGTATTTGTTGCCAAGCTGAAAAATATGACCGACCTCGATGCCGCGTTTTAAAATCAAATTTCCCTGGCCATCCGGGCTAGGGTCGCCAGCTTCTACGTTACGCAGATCAGCAACCTGAGTGATTGAGCAATCACGATCCCAGTTGACACCGGTCATATGCTGGTCATCCCGGTTTGCACCGCAGGCAAAGTCGGCCAGTGCGGCAGCGCTATGATCTACCAGAACCGGGATAGAAAGCCCAGCAGGGCCGAGTGACCCAGGGCTGCAATGCAGCAGGCTTTGAATCTCCTGATCACTGGCGAAGGTAAGCGGAGAGAGTACGTGCGGCAGCTTTTCTGCCTTAATCTCGTTGAGGGTGTGGTCGCCGCGTAAAATGAGCGCCACCAGTGTGTTTGCGTCACCTTCTGTTTCGCCGTGTACCAATAGGGTTTTTACCAGTTGTGTCTTCTGGATTTGCAGAAATGAGGAGACCTGCGCTATGGTTTTTTGCCCTGGTGTGGCCACCGATTGCATCTCGTCGCTCGGTTCGGGGCGCGGTTGCTCGGGAGCAAGCGCCTCTGCCATTTCAACATTGGCTGCATAATCACTGCTGTCACTGACCGCTATCAGGTCCTCACCGGACTGAGCCAAAACGTGAAACTCTCGGGAGGCACTGCCGCCGATACTGCCGGTGTCGGCAGCAACAGAGCGGAAGTCCAGATCCATGCGTGTGAAAATCCGGCTGTAAACCTCATGCATCTCATCATAGGTTTGTTGCAGGCTTGCCTGGTCAATATGGAAGGAGTAGGCGTCCTTCATAATAAATTCCCGGGAGCGCATGACGCCAAAGCGGGGCCTGACCTCATCCCGAAACTTGGTCTGTATCTGGTAGAAGCTGACAGGCAGCTGTTTGTAGCTCTTTAACTCGTGGCGAGCGATGTCTGTGATCACCTCCTCGTGGGTTGGGCCCAGGCAAAACTCTCTATTGTGCCTGTCCTTAAAGCGTAGAAGCTCGGAGCCAAATTGCCCCAGCCGCCCCGACTCTTCCCATAACTCAGTGGGTTGCACTACCGGCATCACCAGTTCCAGAGCCCCGGCCAGATCCATCTCCTCACGAATAATTTTTTCAGCTTTACGCAATACCCTTAGCCCCAACGGTTGCCAGGAGTATAGTCCTGCAGCTAGTTTGCGTATCATGCCAGAACGCAACATGAGTTGATGGCTGATGACTGCTGCATCGGCGGGTGTTTCTTTTAGTGTGTTGATTAAAAATTTTGTCGCTCTCATCGGGAGTTTATGGCACTCTGGTTATTGGCAGCCCAATCATTGGGTGGCCGCGTTGTTTATAATCAGAATTGTAAGCGGCGGGCGCATGATATTCCAGTCAATCGCGACAAGAAGCCCCTCTTTTACGATATTAGGTGCGGCTATTATCGGAGGCAGAAACGGATGGAAAAACCCTTTTCCCAGGCCTGTGAAAATAATAAACAACCCATACTGGAGATCCTTACGAGCGCCTTTTGTGGGGTGACCCGTGTCTTGGAAATTGGTAGTGGTTCAGGACAGCACATCATCTGGTTTGCTGAACATCTGCCCCGTCTGCACTGGCAACCGACCGAGATGAGTGAAAATCTGCAGGGGATCCGCCTCTGGCTGAAAACAGTGCAACTTCAAAACATTGCAGAGCCGCTAAGGCTGAGCGTAGAGTCTCTGCCCTGGTCAGTCCCGCAGCTTGATGCGATCTTCTCTGCCAACACCCTGCATATCATGGCCAAACGGCAGGTGCGCTGTTTTTTCAAGGGGGTTAAGCAGATATTGCCGGTAGGGGGGTGTGTTTGTGTTTATGGTCCTTTTAACTATGCCGGTGAATATAGCAGTGAGAGTAATGCTCGATTTGATCTATGGCTCAAACGGCAAAATTCACACAGTGGCATCCGTGATTTTGAGTGGGTGAATGAGCTGGCATCTGAGGCCGGTCTTAGTCTCGTTGCGGATCATGATATGCCGGCTAATAACCGTTTGTTGGAATGGGTGCGGCGTGGCTGATATTTGGTTTTAAGAGAGTAATTGTGCAAAGGTCTCTTGAAATTATCTGGGTGATTGGCCGTACGAGGTAGGCGCTGCGGATTTCTTTAATCATCTGGAGTTTTAAAGGGTAGTAACGAGTGGGCCTCCTTGATGTATTGCTCAATGCCGATCTGCTCTTTTTGTAAAAATGCGCCGACGGCTGTCCTGAATGGTTTGTTTTCTAACCAGTGCATGGAGCAGGTTTCAATGGGGGTAAAACCCCGCAATATCTTATGTTCGCCCTGTGCGCCGGGATCAAACCGTTCAAGTCCCTGTGCGATACAGTAATCAATACCCTGATAATAGCAGACCTCAAAGTGAAGGCAGTTATACTCCTCAAGGCACCCCCAGTAGCGCCCGTAGAGCGCCCGGTCACTTTTCAAGCTAAGCGCTGCTGCAACAGGCCGTTGTTTTTGATAGGCCATAACCATGATTAGTGCGTCAGGCATTTTCTCCAGTAACTGAAGAAAAAAATCAAGTGTCAAGTAGCCATGGCGGCCACGTTTATTATAGGTAGACTGGTAACAGCGATAAAAGGTCTGGATGTTTTCTGTGCTGATATCACAGCCCTCCAGGCACTGTATATGAATGCCCTGTTCAGCGATGCGCCGTCTTTCACGTTTGATATTTTTTCGGCGCCTGGAGTTGAAGTGGCTCAGGTAGTGATCAAAATCCTGATAACTCTGGTTAAACCAATGGTATTGGCAACCCTTGCGTAGCGCCAATCCGGTTGCCGGGTCGGCAAGCAGTGCTCGATCGTTTTTATCGGGAAACAGCAGGTGAAAAGATGAGTAGCCCTGGTTTATGCAAAGGTATTTGATATGGGTTATCACTTTTTCAGTGATGATTGCCCGGTCGATTTCAGGGGTGCAAATTAAGCGCGGCCCAGCAACCGGAGAGTAGGGGATGGCGCAGACCAGCTTTGGGTAGTAGCTCAGTCCGTGGCTATGGTAGGCATCTGCCCAGGCCCAATCGAACACATACTCGCCCCAGGAATGCTCTTTGATGTAAAGCGGCATGGCGGCAACCAGCCGTTGCGCCTCATCTCGTACCGTCAGATGATGGGGTTGCCAGCCGGTGCCCGGGCCGATGCTCCCTGATGACTCAAGAGCGGACAGATACTGGTGGAGAATAAAAGGATAGCGGGTATTGGCTAGCCGGTTCCATTCGTCGCTATCGATATTTGAAAGCTGATCTGTATGCTCTACGCAGAAGTTTGTGTCTGGCTTAATGGTATCCATCTGCTGATGATGATAAATTGACAGCTCCCTAATGGGAACAAAAAATAGCAAGGGAGACCCAGACAGATGTTCCGACTTGATTCGCAATTAGCGGCAGATACTACCGTACTGGGGAATTTTCCACTGTCCAGGTTGCTGCTTAGCAAAGACGCCAACTACCCCTGGTGTATTTTGGTGCCTCGTTGCGAAGACGTAACCGAGATATACCATCTGACCGAGAAGGATCAGCAACAGCTATTGGTTGAGTCCAGCCATTTGGCACAGATGCTGATGGGTATTTTTAAAGGTGATAAAATGAATATAGCTGCCCTGGGTAATGTGGTAGCGCAACTGCATCTTCACCATATTGTGCGGTATCGCGATGATATAGCTTGGCCGGGGCCGGTTTGGGGTAAGGGGCCTGCTCGACCCTATCCGAGCGGCCAGCTGCTGGAGAGAGCGGCTATTATTGTCGCGCAGTTAGGAGAGGGCTTCGAAAAGGGTCAGTAGAGGAGGGCGCAGCATTCAGGCCCGATGTGTTACCTGCCCCCTTGAGTTTCAGCTATTCCATCTCCATAAAATGGAGTACAATCATGCCCCTTTGTTTGGGGTGAGTCCGGTGTGCTATTCGGTGAGACCTTTGCACGAGAGCCATTTTGCTCCCATGCTGTGTTAAAAATGCGCTCAATCGGTCATTTACAACTGTAAACTCCCTCTTTGCGCGCATTTTTGCCTTGCCTGGAACCAAAATCATCTCCCGTGAAAAGGCCTCTCGGTATTGAATTCAAGAAGTTAGCATACTTGAGGAGTATTTGGAGAGTAAAGAGTTATGCCTATTTATGAATATCAATGTGGTGACTGTGGTCATCAGTTGGAAAAATTACAAAAAATGAGTGAAAAACCACTCACGGACTGCCCCGAGTGTGCGGAACCGGAACTAAAAAAAGTGATGTCGGCCAGTGCGTTTCGCCTTAAGGGCGGGGGCTGGTATGAGACGGACTTTAAATCTGGCAGCAAGAAGAATCTTGTTGGGGACGCTGGCGGAACCCAGAGTAAGGCTTCTGCGAAATCTGAATCCTCAAAGGGTAGTTCCGCTGATTCAAGCAGCAAGACCGCAAACGCAACAGCGAGCGGATAACTCAAAAGTTTTCAGGAGCGATAGAAAAAATTATGCGCAGCCATTATTGCGGCGAGTTAAACGAATCATTGATTGGTCAGGAAGTTGAACTTTGCGGTTGGGTGCACCGGCGCAGGGATCATGGTGGGGTTATTTTTCTCGATATGCGAGACCGGGAGGGCATCGCCCAGGTTGTTTTTGACCCGGATACCCAGAATAGCTTTGCCGAAGCGGAGAAGGTTCGGGGCGAATTTGTACTGCAGATTCGTGGTAGGGTCAGGGCGCGCCCCGAGGGTACGGTTAATCCGGATATGCCTACCGGTGGTGTAGAGGTTCTGGGCAAAGAGCTGACAATACTTAACCGTTCGGAAACCCCTCCTTTCCAGATTGATGAACATGCACATGTGGGGGAGGAGGTGCGTCTCAAATATCGCTATGTTGACCTGCGCAGACCCGAGATGCTGGAAAAGCTCAGATTTCGCTCTAAAGTTACCAGCGGTATTCGAAATTTCCTTGATAGTGAAGGGTTTTTAGATATTGAAACTCCCATTTTGACCCGTGCAACTCCGGAAGGTGCCAGGGATTATCTGGTTCCTAGCCGAACTCACCCCGGACAATTTTTCGCGCTTCCCCAGTCTCCACAGTTATTCAAACAGCTGTTAATGGTTTCAGGGATGGACCGTTATTACCAGATTGCTAAATGTTTTCGTGATGAAGATCTACGTGCTGACCGGCAGCCGGAGTTTACCCAGATTGATATAGAAACCTCCTTTATGGATGAAGAGGCCATTATGGGTATTGCTGAGCGGATGATGGTTCAGCTGTTCCATGATCATCTGGATGTTGATTTCGGAAAATTCCCAAGGCTGACCTTTGCTGAAGCTATGGATCGCTACGGCAGTGATCGACCAGATCTGCGTAATCCGTTGGAGCTGGTTGATATCAAGGACCTGATGCAGTCCGTTGACTTTAAAGTGTTCAGTGGTCCGGCCAATGATGCTAAGGGCAGAGTGGCGGCATTGAAGGTGCCAGGTGGAGCAAAACTGAGCCGCAAGGAGATCGATGGCTATACCAAGTTTGTGGGTATTTATGGTGCCCGTGGGCTGGCCTGGATAAAAGTTAATGATGCTGAGGCTGGGCTGGAAGGCCTGCAATCACCCATCGTCAAGTTTATGCCGGAAGAGGTGGTTACCGCTCTGATGCAGCGTCTTGAGGTTGAGTCGGGTGATATCATATTTTTTGGTGCAGACAAGAGAAAGGTAGTCAATGAAGCCTTAGGGGCCTTACGGGTAAAAGTGGGTGAAGATCTTGAGTTGCTTCAGTGCAAGTGGGCACCCTGTTGGGTGGTCGATTTCCCCATGTTTGAGGAAGACGCAGACGGCGGCCTGACATCACTTCACCATCCCTTCACCGCACCGTCCTGCTCAATCGATGAGCTGCGTAAAGATCCAGCAGTAGCACTCTCTCGTGCCTACGATATGGTTCTAAATGGTACAGAGTTGGGCGGGGGTTCAATTCGTATTCATGATAGAGAGATGCAGGAAGCTGTATTAGAGGTGCTGGGCATCGGCGATGATGAGGCCCAGGCGAAATTTGGCTTTCTGCTTGATGCGCTGAAATATGGCTGTCCGCCTCATGGTGGGCTCGCTTTCGGTCTGGATCGCATCATTATGCTGATGTCTGGCGCACAGTCTATTCGGGAAGTGATCGCATTTCCAAAAACCCAGAGTGCAGCCTGCGTCATGACCGATGCCCCAGGTGAGGTGGCGACAGAACAGCTGCGCGAACTGAGCATCCGGGTACGCAAGCCGGTAGTTGAAGAACCTCAGGGCAGTTAATTGACAGGGGCCTTCCTATTCAAAGTTGGCCATTAACAGATCTATCTGGAGTGAGTGAATGGCGGGTCATAGCAAGTGGGCCAATATTAAGCACCGCAAGGCTGCACAGGACAAAAAACGCGGAAAAGTGTTCACCAAGATTATTCATGAGCTGACGGTAGCGGCTCGGGAAGGTGGCGGTAACCCGGAGGACAACCCCCGGTTGCGGCTGGTGATGGATAAAGCCATGGGCGCTAATATGCCCAAAGATACGATGCAGCGGGCGGTCGACAGAGGTGCTGGCAACGGTGACATGGACAACATGGAGGAGGTGATCTATGAGGGTTATGCTCCGTCCGGTGTTGCGGTAATGGTAGAAACGCTCACCGATAATCGTAACCGTACTGTTGCAGAGGTGCGGCATGCTTTCACCAAATCAGGTGGTAACCTGGGGACGGATGGCTCGGTAGCCTATCTTTTTTCAAAAAAAGGAGTGATCACTTTTGCCCCAGGTATCGATGAAGATCAAATAATGGAGATTGCCCTGGAGGCGGGTGCCGAAGATGTGGTTAATCATGAGGACGGCTCCATTGATGTAGAGACGCTTCCCGAGGACTTTATTCCGGTTGAGGCAGCCCTGAAACAGGCAGGGTTGGAGTCGGTCAATGCTGAGATTGCAATGGTGCCAGCAATCTCTGTCGAACTGGATGTAGAAACAGGCCAGAAGGTCTATCGGCTGGTGGAGATGCTGGAAGACCTGGATGATGTGCAGAACGTATTCAGCAATGCAGAGTTCCCCGATGAAGTTTTAAATGGCTAGACCACAGCCGCCAGGGTTCTTGTTATGGTTGTGAACTGTAGTTTGAATCGTGAGTACCCCAGTCGATGCCATTAATTTTGGGTATTGATCCAGGTTCGCGTATTACCGGTTTCGGGGTGGTGAACTGGTTGGGCAACCAATGTACCTATGTCGATAGCGGTTGTATCCGTTTGACACAGGAGTCTCTGCCAGAGCGGTTGCAGCAGATTTATCAGGGTATCACTGAGCTGGCAACAGTCTACAGCCCGCAGGAAATGGCTATCGAAAAAGTATTTATGGCACGTAACCCTGATTCCGCACTGAAACTGGGCCAGGCCAGGGGCGCTGCTATTGTAGCAGGTGTCAACCAGGGGATGCCGGTTTCTGAATATTCTGCGCGCCAGGTTAAGCAGGCTGTAGTGGGCAAGGGCGCTGCCAGTAAAGAGCAGGTTCAGCATATGGTGACGGTGTTGCTTAAACTGGAGAAAACACCCCAGGAAGATGCCGCCGATGCTTTGGGTATTGCGCTGTGTCATGCTCATACTCAGCAAAGCCTGATCAGAATGGCACGAACTGGCGGTAGTGTCAGGCGTGGTCGTTTGCAGCACAAATAACTGGTAAATAGGAGTGAGCAAAAACGGATGATTGGACGACTCACGGGTAAATTGATTGCTAAGGCGCCTCCTGATATCTGCGTTGATGTACAGGGTGTTGGCTACGAGCTGCAGGTTCCGATGAACACCTACTACCAGTTGCCAGAAATTGATCATGGTGTGATGCTTTTCACTCATTTGGTGGTGCGCGAAGATGCTCAGCTACTCTATGGCTTTATCGATGAGCAGCAACGTACCCTGTTTCGAGCGTTGATTAAAATAAGTGGCGTGGGCCCCAAGTTGGCTCTGGCTATTTTATCCGGCATGAATGCCAGTGAATTTGTTCGGGTGGTCACCCATGATGATGCGGCTGCGCTGGAACGGCTGCCTGGCATCGGGAAAAAAACCGCAGAGCGGCTCATTATTGAGATGCGTGATAAGCTTAAAAATTGGGAAATTGCAGATGATGGCGCTACTGGACAACATCCTGTGGCAGCCGGTCGCCGCGCCCTGGAAGAGGCTGAAAGTGCTTTGATAGCGCTGGGGTACAAGCAGAAGGAAGCTCAGCGGGCCATTAAATCCGTTGCGCAGGAAGATATGAGCAGTCAGAACCTGATCCGTCAGGCGCTGAGTGTAATATGAAAACCGGATAGACCAAAGTCACCATGATTGAATCTGATCGTATGGTCTCGGCGCAGACCACTCAAGTGGAGGAGAGGCAGGATAGGGCGATACGCCCGGTCAGCCTGTCCGAGTATATTGGCCAAAAAGTGGTTCGCGAGCAGATGGATATTTTTATTCGAGCTGCTCGGGGTCGGTCAGAGGCGCTCGATCACTGTCTTATCTTTGGCCCACCAGGGCTGGGTAAAACCACACTGGCCCATATTATTGCCCATGAAATGGGCGTCTCCATTAAGTCCACTTCCGGTCCCGTGCTGGAAAAGGCGGGCGATCTTGCCGCTATTTTGACCAATCTGGATGAGGGGGATGTGCTTTTTATCGATGAAATTCATCGTTTAAGCCCTGCGGTAGAAGAGATTCTCTATCCCGCGATGGAAGATTACCAGCTCGATATCATGATTGGTGAAGGGCCAGCCGCAAGAAGCATTAAACTTGAACTGCCCAGTTTTACACTGGTGGGCGCGACAACCCGTGCTGGATTGCTTACTTCACCATTGAGAGATCGTTTCGGAATAGTGCAGCGCCTGGAATTTTATGACCAGGAAGACCTCACACGCATCGTTACCCGTTCTGCACAGTTATTGAGTGTGCCGGTCGATGAAAAGGGGTCGATGGAGATCGCTCGACGATCACGAGGCACCCCACGTATTGCCAACCGCCTGTTACGAAGAGTGCGGGATTACGCTCAGGTAAAAAGCGACGGTTCTGTCAACCAGGAAATTGCGGGCTTGGCACTTAAAATGCTTAATGTTGATCAGCAGGGTTTTGATCATATGGATCGGCGTTTACTGCTGGCGATGATTGAAAAATTCGATGGTGGCCCAGTGGGCGTGGACAGCTTGGCAGCGGCTATCAGCGAGGAGCGGGACACCATTGAAGATGTGCTGGAGCCCTACCTGATTCAGCAGGGTTATATTCTGAGAACCCCAAGGGGCCGAATGGTTACCCAACACGCCTACCTTCATTTCGGACTTACCTGCGCGGAAGAAGTCAGCGAAAAAAGCAAGAGAATCAGCGGTTCCTTTGATGGGTTGAATATAGACTGACAATGGAATTTAACTGGCCCATCAGAGTCTACATTGAGGATACAGATGCAGGCGGGATCGTTTTTTACGTAAACTACCTCAAGTTTATGGAGCGGGCACGCACCGAATTTCTCAGGCATATAGGGTTTGATCATGCTGCCATGATTAATCAGGGCGGTATGTTTGTGGTGCATTCCACCAACATTCGCTATCTTGTGCCAGCCAGTCTGGATAATGAATTAATTGTAACTGTAGGTATTGGCGAGCTCAGGCGTACGCACCTGACCTTTAACCAGAGTATTGTGCGTAAAAAAGATAATCAATTACTGAGCAGGGCAGACGTAAAGGTTGCCTGTGTCACCAGGGAAAGTATGCGGCCGCAAGTGATTCCAAATAAAATGAAGGATGCCCTGATGAAATTTTTTAAAACCGGAGGAAACTGAGTTTGGAAAAAATGTCGTTGTGGAGCCTGGTTGCCAATGCCAGCTTTTTGGTGCAGATGGTCATGCTGCTGTTACTGGCATCGTCCGTTGCATCCTGGGTCATGATCTTTCAGCGAGGCAGGGTTTTACGGGTTGCTCGGCGTACACTGGTCGCATTCGAAGATCAATTTTGGTCTGGTATCGATCTGAGTCAACTTTATCTTGATACTAAAAACAGGCTGCATGCTCACAGCGGAGTAGAAAATGTTTTCTGTGCCGGGCTCAAGGAGTTTACTCGACTGCGGCAGCGTACTGAGGCTGACCCGGAAGCTGTAATGGATGGAGTGCAGCGTGCGATGCGTGTAGCCCTGGCGCGGGAGGAGGAAAAGCTCGAAACCCACCTGCCGTTTCTCGCAACAGTGGGATCAATCAGCCCCTATATAGGACTCTTTGGCACTGTCTGGGGCATTATGAACTCCTTTCGCGGACTGGCTAATGTCCAGCAAGCAACGCTTGCAACAGTGGCGCCGGGTATCTCTGAAGCACTAGTGGCAACTGCCATGGGTCTGTTTGCGGCGATACCTGCAGTGGTGGCTTACAACCGTTACTCGGCTACCGCTGAGGCGCTGGCTAACAGATATGAAACTTTCGCCGATGAATTTTCCAGCATTCTGCATCGCAAGGTGCATAGTCAAGAATTTAGAACTCCGACTGAATAGGGAGAATAACCTATGTCCAGGCAACGACGGCATCGGCGCAAACCCATCTCAGAGATCAATGTGGTGCCCTATATTGATGTCATGCTGGTGCTGCTGATCGTTTTTATGGTGACAGCACCGATGTTGACCCAGGGGGTCGCGGTTGAGCTTCCTGAGGCACCTTCAGAACCGTTGAACCTGTCTGATAACCAGGAAGTGATCATCGTCTCGGTTAAGTCAGATGGTAGCTATTATCTTGATGTCGGTGGTGATCAGGAACAGCCCATCAGCCTTGATACTATCTCCACTCGAATGAAAAAAATTATGCGGGCCAGCCCCGCCACTCAGGTGATGGTGCGTGGTGATAAATCGGTTAGCTATGGTGTGGTAGTGCAGCTAATGACGGCTCTGCAGGCCGTTGGTGTGTCCAATGTTGGGCTAATCTCGGAGCCACCCAAGGGGTAGTGCTGAGGATGTCAGTCAGGCAAACAGGTGGTTATTGGATCCCTATTATCAAGGCATTGACCTTGCACCTTGTTATTTTTGGTCTGTTTTTGTTTAGCTGGGAAAGTGTTGAGAAACCGTCAATTCGGGTGCCTCCAGTTATTGTTCAGGCCAAGGTGTTGGTCATGGAAGATCCGATTAAAGCGCGTCAGAAAAAGGAGGAAATTAAACGCAAAGCAGAGCAAAAAAAACGTGCTGCAGCGAAAAAGCGTAAGCAGGACCTGGCTAAGCGCAAGGCATTAGAGCGCAAAAAAAAGCTTGCGGCTAAACGTAAAGCCGAGGAAAAGAGTAAGGCTGCAGAAAAGAAGAAAGCTGCGGAAAAGAGAAAGACCGTAGAGAAGAAGAGGGCCGCAGAAAAGCAGCGTAGGGCAGAGGAGAAGCGCAGAAAAGAGCTGCGTCTCAAAAAAGAACAGCAACGCGCGTCAAAAAACCGTGAGCTGGACATTGCCCAGGCTTTGGCTGCTGAAAGTGAGTACCAGCAGTCACAGACTAATATTCAGGTGTCTGGCAGCTATATTGCTACCATTCAGCGAAGAATTATTGAAAATTGGCACCGTCCCTTGAGTGCGCGTAACGGTATGCAGGCGATCGTTATGATTCACCTGGTGCCTACTGGTGAAGTGCAGAATGTTTACCTGGTTAAAGGCAGTGGTGATGCCGCCTTTGACCGATCGGCGATTCAGGCCGTGCAGCGGGCAGAAAAATTTGAAGAGTTGCAGCGTTTATCACCACGGCAGTTTGATGCAAACTTCAGGAAATTTCGTATCGTATTTAAACCGGAGGATTTAATCAGGTGATAAAAAGAATAGGTCTTGTTTTGACCTTGTTAGCCAGCACCCTGTTGTTGGCACTACCCCTAAGGGCAGAATTGACCATTGAGATAACTCAGGGGGTTGAAAATCCAACCCGTATTGCCGTTATTCCTTTTGAATGGGTAGGGAGAGGCGCGCTTCCGGAACATGTTGCCGACATTGTTTCGGCAGACCTGCTTCGTAGTGGCCAGTTTGTCACTCTGGAGCGGGATAATATGCTGAGTATGCCGCATCAGCGCAAGCAGGTTTTTTTTAGAGACTGGCGAGTCCTGGATCAGGAGTATCTTCTGATTGGCCGAGTCGAACCCGCTGTCGATAAAGTGAGTTATAAGGTTCACTATGAACTCTATGATGTCTATAAACAGGAACGTATTCTGGGGGAGGTCATTTCAGGTAGTGGCAACAAATTGCGCAATGTTGCTCATCACATTAGCGACAGTGTTTATAAAAAGCTGACTGGGATCGATGGCTCCTTTTCGACTCGCATCGCCTATGTAACTGCAAACCGCAGGGTAGATGACACTGACCTGTTTCGTTTGCAGGTGGCTGATGCCGATGGCTATCGTGCCCAAACTATCTTTGAGTCAAAGGAGCCGGTGCTATCCCCGGATTGGTCTCCAGATGGAAAACGTGTGGCCTATGTATCGTTTGAAGACGGGCGGCCAGGCATCTACATCCAGGATCTGAACACGGGGCAGAGAGAGAAGCTGCCATGGTTTCCTGGTCTTAATAGTGCCCCGAACTGGTCTCCTGACGGAAAGCAACTGGCAGTGGTGCTATCTCGAGATGGTAACCCTGAAATCTATATTTACACACTAGCCACCAAAAAATACCGGAGGCTCACCCGTCATTTTGCAATTGATACCGAGCCGAGCTGGGCGCCGGATGGCAGATCGCTGGTATTTACTTCTGGTCGTGGAGGTGGCCCGCAAATTTATCGGGCTAACGTGGCAAGTGGTGCCGTCCAGCGGTTAACTTTTGAGGGCAGTTATAATGCACGAGGGCGCTTAAGTAAAGATGGTCGTTTCCTGGTGATGGTACACCGAAGCGAAGGAGTTTTTCATATCGCTGTTCAGGACCTGGTGCGTGGAGGATTACGTATTTTGACGCAGACCCAATTAGATGAGTCTCCTAGTATCGCGCCGAATGGAAGTATGTTAATTTATGCCACGAACTACCGAGGCCGTGGGATTTTGGCAGCAGTCTCGGTAGATGGGCGGGTTAAATTCCGACTGCCATCAAAATACGGAGATGTACGTGAGCCGGTATGGTCGCCATTTTAGGCATTAATATCGGACATACTAAGAGAGATTTGCACAGGAAATTATTTTGTTTTCAGATAGGGCTCGAACAGGTGCGAAAAGAGGGGTCTTGCTAAAGCAAACGACCAATAAACATCTGTTTAATTCGACATGAGCGTAGAATATTTTTCGCGCAAAGGTTTCGCTAAATTAGTTAGGAGTAGGAAAATGCAATCTGTAAGTCCATTAAAAGTGTTGTTATTAGGTGTGGTAATGGTTTTCGTCACTGCATGTGGTTCGACTGGCGGTACCAAAGGCGGTGATATGGGTGCCTCAGCGGGTAATGATGGCCGTGCGGAAACCTTTAGTATGGAAGAAGAAGCTCGTCTGCAAGCACAGAAAATGGAAGAGGAGAATCAGGCACGTATTCAATCTGAACAGGACACATTACTCGGAACTACAACCTTCTATTTTGACTTTGATCAAACAATAGTTCGCCCCGATTCCCGGTCAGCACTCGAAGCCCATGCGAAAAATCTGAGTGCCAGTGGTGGTCGAGTGGTGTTGGAAGGACACGCCGATGAGCGCGGAACAAGAGAATACAACCTGGCACTGGGTGAGCGTCGTGCAGAAGCAATAGTCCGTTACCTTACTGTGTTGGGTGTTAGTAAGACTCAGGTAGAAACAGTCAGCTATGGTGAAGAGCGGCCCGCAAGCATTGGGCATAGCGAGTCTTCCTGGGGCCTTAATCGCCGTGTTGAATTAAGGTATGAAAATTAATAGCGGATGAAATTAAGTCTTCGATATTTATTGCTGCTGACCTTGGGGCTGCAAGGCCCCAGCGTTTCTGCTGGTAGTGCTGTAATCCCCGTTGTTGACGCAACCTCCAGTCCCGTAGTTGAAAGCTATCCAACGGTTATTGCGACACCAGCAGGCAACAGGGTGGGCCGGGTGGTACAGAGTGCTAACAGCAACCTTGCGGCCGCAGAGCTGCTCTATCAACTAGAGCTATTGCAGCAAGAGGTTCAGCAACTACGTGGTATCGTTGAACAGCAATCCTGGCAGATAAAACAGATGGGTGCTGAACAGAGAGATCGTTACGTTGATCTGGATCGGCGTATTGTTTTATTGAGTCAGCCTGGAGTAGCCACTGAGCTATCTGCGGGTAGTTCAATACCTCCTGCACCACAAGCCGGGGCCGATGGCAGTCGCAGTGTTAGTGGGCAGGCTGCTTATCAGGCCGCCTTCTCTCTGATTCAAAATAAACGCTATGATGAAGCGATCGCAGCGCTAGAACTGTTCATCAAAAATCACCCAGGCAGTACCCTCACGGGTAATGCCTATTATTGGTTAGGTGAGGTGCAGCTGGTTAAGGCCAATTTCCAGGGCGCCCTGGAGGCATTTAATACGCTTTTGGCCCGGTACCCTGCTCATCGCAAGCTTCCAGATGCAAAATACAAGTTGGGGCGAGTGTATCGTGAATTGGGCGATACAACACGTGCCAACAAGCTGCTTAAAGAAGTGGTAACCCAATATGCGGGCAGCTCAGCGGCCAAGCTCGCTGAAGCAGAACTGCGCAACAATCGGCTTTAGCTCTCTCCTATTCGCACCGTTATTAGTTAATTTCCCATGGCTAGACCCCAGATCAGAGTTACCGAAATATTCCTGTCACTGCAGGGGGAAACCAGTACTACGGGTATCCCGACTGTTTTTGTGAGGCTGACAGGCTGTCCCCTGCGTTGTGGCTATTGTGATACCAGCTATGCCTTTCAGGGTGGGGCCATGATGAGCCTTGAAGAGATCATAGCCCAGGTTGCGGACTATGGTGTGTCGCATATTACCGTAACAGGCGGAGAGCCTCTGGCGCAGCCGGATGTTCTGATACTGCTTAAGCAACTTTGTGATGCAAATTATCGGGTATCCCTTGAAACCAGCGGTGCTTTAAGCGTGATCGATGTGGATAAGCGAGTGGCCAAAATACTTGATCTGAAAACGCCGGGTTCCGGTGAGTCTGAACGAAATCACTATCAAAATATCGAATATCTCACCTCTAAAGACGAGATCAAGTTCGTGATCTGTGACCGACGGGATTACGAGTGGACAAAAGATCAGATCCAACGACTCGGCCTTGATAATAAAGAGTTAGGGCTGCTGCTTTCCCCAGTTGCGGGCCAACTCGAGGCGCGGACATTGGCAGAATGGATTATTGCCGACCGGCTTGATGTACGTCTGCAGGTTCAGTTGCACAAATTACTCTGGGGTGATGAACAGGCCCGCTGATATGTCTCATTCCAAAGCAGTAATTCTACTTTCAGGTGGCCTGGATTCTGCCACCACGCTTGCCTCAGCAGTGGCTGATGGCATGCAATGTTACACCATGAGTTTTGATTATGGCCAACGCCACCGTGCTGAGCTGGATGCGGCCGTGCTGCTTTCAAAATCGCTGGGGGCACTCGAGCACCGGGTTATGCAGATCGATCTTGGTAAGTTGGGTGGCTCGGCTCTGACTGATCGGAATATTCCGGTTCCCGTGAAGCCGTCAGAGGGTATCCCTGTTACCTATGTGCCTGCGAGAAATACCGTTTTTCTTTCCTTTGCGCTTGCCTGGGCTGAGATCCTGCATGCTCACGCAATCTACATTGGAGTGAATGCAGTTGATTATTCAGGCTACCCTGATTGTCGGCCGGGTTTCATTCAAGCGTTTGAAACCATGGCTAATTTGGCAACCAAGGCGGGTGTTGAAGGCAACAGATTGGAAGTTAGAACACCGCTTATCCAGCTGAGTAAAGCTGAAATTATTCAAAAAGGGGCTGCGTTGGGTGTTGATTATGCCTCAACAGTTTCCTGCTACCAGGCCGACGCCCATGGTCGTGCCTGTGGCCAGTGTGATAGCTGTGTGTTACGCAAGGAGGGGTTTGTGAATGCTGGGTTACCTGACCCTACGCGTTATTTTTAACTGTTTTTTTCTGCCCATCAATCACTAAATAGCTACAAATAACCACCAGCCAATATTATTTAACCATCTAGGGTTAAAAATACTTGTTATTCATCTTTAAATCAGTAAGATAGCGCCCTCGACTGTGTGGGCCGTTAGCTCAGTCGGTAGAGCAGTTGGCTTTTAACCAATTGGTCGTGCGTTCAAGTCGCACACGGCCCACCATTTTAATTTTTGTGACGATAGTGTCTGCTATCGTTTTTCCCACAGGATAAACATATCCTGCTCAATTTGTATTTGCTCCGCCTTGAGCTGAGTAGTGTTTGTTATAGTCAGTACTATGTCTCAGGCACCCCCGCAATTTTATTTAATGCCTGTGCCAATTCCCCTAACTCATCCTTGTTGGCCGCTTCGAGTGGCTTAGAATAGCCCCCATCGGCAACTTTATTGGCAAAGGTCACAGCGTGCCTAATCGGCGAAACAATCATTCTGATAATAAAATAACCGGCTGACAAACCGATAAGAGAAAACCAGAACATCAGGAAAAGAGACATCTGCTTGGCGCCATATGCAATATTCTGAATCGTTTTTCCGGAACTAGTAATGCCCGAATAAGCCGCTAGTGAAAGCCTGGTTAACTCCTCATGCATGGTTTTTTCGAGAGCCAGCATCTGTGTTTCCGCTTCAATGGCTTCTGGCCGCTGTGGACTGGCGAAAACCTCAAACACCTGGTGAGTAAGCTTATTATGTTGAAGAGCAGCTACACCCATATTGTCGAGACCCGCCTGTATCTCTTTTTGACGTTTGGCTTGTAATCTTTTCCAGCGTCTTTTTTCGGACGGCATTTCCAGCTTTGCATAATCTTTCATCAGACCATCAAGTACCTTGTGCGCCTTGCTAAACTGCAGTGATAAATCATCATGCTGTCTGATAGCGGCCTGTCGGTCGACAGTTGAGCTAACACCACTTGTATCATCGGCACTGATACCGGAATTTATTTGATGACGCAAAATGGCTTTTTTGTAGATGAGTACTTCCAGTTCATGGATCGCACTCAGCGTTGAAACTTCTTTATTGGTAACCTTGGCGGTTTCAACTCTTAATAGAGAAAACTGTTTGGCGTTCAGTATGACAATAATCAGCAAAAAAGTGAGCAGCAAAGCACCCCAACACCATATTTTGTTTGCTATGGAGTATTGCCTTAAGTCTATATATTTGAGCATTTTTTACCCTAAAGTCTGCCTAATATCTGGGCGGAATATGATGGCGCTGGCCACGTTTGAATCTCAAACTAAACTATTGGTTTGTCCAGCAGAGCGCAAGTGAACACAGGCCCCAGGTTTGGACCTGTGATAACGCGCTGTTTGGCCTGCGACAAAAAAAACGGGTGTAACTGGACTGATGTTGACTATCTGACAGCACCTTGGTGATAGCGCAGGTCAATACCAGTTAACCCTTTTGGTGCGTGTTTTGCCCTGTCTGAAATAAAATCATCTTTCGTGCAAAGCTTTCAGCTTGTATTAAATTGGGTCCCAGCTGAAGACCTCTGCGGAACGTTCCAGCTTGAAAAAGCTTGACTCCAATGCAGGGATTGCTCTTTCCGAGATGGATTGCGGTGTCCACCCATCGCTTTTGTGTGCAGAGCGAATGGGCCTGGACTGGCTCATCAAAAAGATCTCATTGCGGCGCACGCCAAAGATCTGCCCGGTAACATCTTTAGATAGATCACTGGCCAGATAGACAGCCAGTGGTGCCTGATCCTCCGGCTGCATCTGCTTGATTTTTGCAAGTCTGGCTTGTTGCTCAGGAGTATCACTTGGGATCGTTCCAATCAAACGGCTCCAGGCAAAGGGTGAGATGCAATTTGAACGGACATTGTAACGTGACATATCCAGTGCAATCGATTTTGAAAGTGCGGCTATGCCCAGTTTAGCAGCTGAATAGTTAGCTTGCCCGAAATTACCGATTAAACCAGAAGTTGAGGTGAAGTGGATCATCGAGCCACTTTGTTGTTTGCGGAATTGTGTTGCGGCCGCACGTGCTACGTTAAAGCTACCCTTCAGGTGTACATCGATGACTGCATCGAAATCTGATTCGGTCATTTTATGGAAAATGACATCGCGTAAAATACCCGCATTGTTGACAATAACATCTATGCCACCAAAATTATCTACCGCCATCTGGATCATTTCGTGGGCATCATCCCAGCTTGAAACAGAGCCGCCATTAGCAATAGCACTGCCCCCCGCAGCTTTAATTTCGGTGACTACCTCGTCTGCCGGGCCAGCATCGGCCCCCTCACCAGCGGCTGAGCCGCCAAGGTCATTAACCACAACGTTGGCACCATATTTAGCCATGAGCATTGCGATGCCGCGACCGATGCCTCGGCCTGCGCCGGTGACCAGTACTGTTTTTCCCTCTAGCAATTGATTGTTTTCTGACATATTGACCTCCATTGGGGTTATTTTTGATAAGTTATTAATCTTCGTGATTCAATCAACACATTTCAAGTTTTTTGGGGCTGTTAATCGGCCCTGGTAATTCCATCGGTAAATGATAAAAAAGGGTATAATCATAGAGTTCGCAGTTGGGTATAAACATGTTGCATAGACCTTGTGATCCGATTGCGTTTCTAAGAGTCTGTCAGACTTAGGTGATCTTAGCGAGAAAAAGGCCAAGTTGAGGTGGGTTATTTAAGGTGAATCGCCCGCTATGCAACAAGAATAATTAAAAAATTCAGCTTTTCCGCAGCAGCTTAACCCTAAGCCTGGCGTGAACAGTGTGGATTTCCCAGGATAAATAGTACAAATTGGCTCCCTCTCACGGGGTTTTCCTGCGATACCATAAAAGTAATCATAAAATAATAACGGTGAAGCATCTATGTCTTACGATGATGATATCTATCGCTCCTATACAGCTAAAGAGCTTTACGATCTGCCGACGGTGTACCGCTCGGATCTATTTAAGGACCAGGTCGTATTGGTAACTGGTGGGGCAGGTGGTATTGGCAAAGCCTGTTCGGTACTGTTTGGTAAACTGGGAGCAACGGTGGTGACCTGTGGCCGATCCCAGGAGAAGCTTGATCTATGGGAGCAGGAGATGGCCAGCGTTGGTATCTCCTGTTCCAGCCATGCAATGACAATTCGGGACCCGGACCAGGTGGCTGTGTTGTTTGATGAAATCTGGCAGCAGTATGGTCGTTTGGATCATCTGATTAATAATGCAGGCGGGCAGTTTCCCAAAGCTGCTCTGGACTTGTCACCTAAGGGTTGGAAGGCGGTGGTCGAAACCAATCTCGACGGTACCTGGTATATGATGCAGGCGGCTGCGAAGCAGTGGGTAGAACATGAAAAACCAGGAAATATTGTGAATATGGCGACACTCACCGGTTGTGCTTTTGTCGGTTTGCCGCACACTGCAGCCGCTCGTGCCGGGGCAATTAATTTAGCGAAAACATTGAGTGTGGAGTGGGCTCCCTACAAGATCCGTATCAATAGTCTGGCTATCGGACATATCGCTAGCCCAGGCCTGCTTCATTATCCACCGGAAGCCAAGCCTAGTTTTGACCATAACTCCATGAGGCGCATGGGCAAGCCGCTTGATATCGCCGAAGGAGCAGTTTACCTCTCTGCAAACTCAGGTAATTTTGTCACAGGCACGATTTTAACCGTTGATGGCGGTGAGGATGTTTGGGGTGAGTACTGGGCGTCTGGAAAGCCGGACTACTTCAAGGTCGACGAGTGAGGCAGCAGTTTACCTAAAGCCTGAAAAGCAGTTTAATTGGGCATTAACCAAAATATTGGAGATGAGAATGGAATTTGACCTGATGACAGGCGGGATGACCTGGAAGAATAGTGCCGAGCTTGCAAGTCGACTGGAGTCAGCTGGTTTTTCCGGGATGCTTTTTACTGAGACAGCGCAGGTACCCTGGATGATGATTGCAGCTGCGGCAACAGCGGCACCAGGGCTGGATTTTTCTACGGGCATCGCTGTGGCATTTCCTCGCAGCCCCATGATCTCAGCGCAAATTGCCTGGGAACTTGCACTCAATACCCAGGGGCGATTTCGTCTTGGCCTGGGTAGCCAGGTCAAGGGGCATGTGATTCGCCGTTACAGCTCCCCTTTTGATAAGCCCGCCCCTCAGATGAGAGATTATGTATCTGCTTTCAAGGCGTGTATACGGGCCTTTCGTGGTGAGGAGAAACTAGCCCATGAGGGGCCATACTATAATCTTAGTTTGTTGCCTGAGATGTGGTCTCCGTCTCGGCATGAGTTTGAAGATATCAAAGTAGATATTTCTGCAGTTGGCCCCTATATGTGCAAGGTGGCCGGAGAGCTTTGTGATGGGGTGCATGTTCACCCTATGCACTCAATGTCATATATTGAAAATCGTCTTCTCCCGGCAGTTGCCGAGGGAGCAGGTCGTGCAAATCGAACCATTGATGATGTCGACCTGATCATCCCTGTATTTGCTATTGTGGGTGATTCAGAGGAGGAGCGGCAGTTAATGCTGCAACGTGCAAAAACACAGATCGCCTTTTATGGATCGACACCCAATTACGCCTTCCAGTTTGATGATCTTGGCTTTGAGGGCACCACAGATAAGATCAGGCAGCTGATGCGCAAAGGTGATATGCAGGGCATGTCTGACACTATAACCCAGGAGATGCTCTCTCAGTTTGCTGTTGTGGCTAAATGGGATGATATGGCCGATGCCCTGAAGGCGCGCTATGAGGGTGTGGCTGCGCGTGTTGTCACCTATCTCGCTGCTGAAGATATTCAGCGCCACCCTGCTAATGCAGATAAATGGGGCGAAATTGCTCGCGCTATCAGAGCGTAATCTATTCACTCGAAACCCAAGCCCCGAGCGTTAGGGGCTTATTGGTTTCGAGTGACAGGTTTTCTGCTTTGTTCTGAAATATCCGGGTTGTTACAGATTATTGACACATGGCGATAGTTTTTTTGGAAAACTCAATAAAGTAGTCGATTGTGTCAGGAT
>CAYYRK010000001.1:49782-52228 GCA_964473915.1 uncultured Pseudomonadales bacterium | reverse complement strand
ATACTTGCTTTTGCTCTGTGTACCAGTCTTGAGGCAAAGCATGGCGTGTTCTACACCGGTAATGTTTTTAAGTTCGCCAAGGATTGATGAGGTGGCGGTATCCTCGGGAGAGCCCGCTAATTTTTTGCTGGTTTCGTAGAGAAATTTGAGGGTCTGGTTGCTCTGCATCAGTTCCTGGGTTTTCTGGTTTACATTGTTTTCAAGTTGTACGTACTGTCTGGATATGGACTTGGCCATCTGGTTATATGCTTGACCGAGCAAGCCCAACTCATCCTGGCTGGTGTTGTTGCTGCGTGCCCGAAGATCACCCTGCCTAAATTTGTCAGCTACTTCGACAAGTTCATTTAAGGGGACGATGACTGTGGCGTTGAGCAGATAGATGACGGCATAAGCTAGACCGACTATGCAGAATACGCAAAACAGAGCGATCAATCCCAGTAATTTGATCCTGTTTTCAGAGGCTTTTTGCAGGGCGAGCACATACTGATCTATATGACCAACAAAATCGGCCACCCGCTGCAGATAGGTCTCGCTGGCATGCCTGAATTGCGGCTCACCAGGGTTCAGCTGATTAAGTTTGACCAGCGCGGGTAGCATAATAGTATTCCACTCTGATTCGAATAGCTCGAATGCTTTCTGTACATCGGAGGGTCGACCCATCTCTGGAATGTTGTGCAGCTGCCTGCTTTGCATGCGCGTTATAAAGTCATCGATATCGAGGTTGATCGTCCTCGAAGGAGGGGAAGTGGTGGTGGCCTGGCTTGCACTGTCCTGTGTTTGGTGTTCAAGCTTCAGTATTTCTGTGCTGATACGAAAGGACTGCATTCTGAGTGAGCCGGCAATATTGACCGCAGAGGCGTAGGCATCAGCATTTTGAATAATAAAGATTGCGGCCAATATGTTTGCAAGCGCCAGAATGGTCAGTATAGCAACGGCTATACCAAAGCGAAAAGAGAGTGATGATTTGGCTGGACGATTCTGGTTCATGTTATTCCGGAGTGGAGTACTACTAAATACATTTTATAGGGTTATAGTATCCTTTTTGCTTCGGTTTGTTTGTGCTAACCCTATGAATCAACACATATTCTGTTGCATAAAAGCCATACCACTAAAGTGATACAGAAGGCTTTGTTCCCAGGTTTTGTTGCGTAGTTCAGTTGATTTGGGTCAAGAGGTTGCCGCAACATACCCCCTATATTGAGGGTGTTTAGTTTAAAAATTTTTGGAGAGTCTCAATGGTAGCAGAAACATCTAAGAAGTGGTCTGTTCTTACGATGAATACCATAGCCTTTGCTGCAAACTTTGCAGTATGGACTATGTTTTCCATTATTGGCATCAAGATTAAGGGTGAACTTGGCCTGTCGGATACCGAGTTTGGTATTCTTGTTGCTACACCCATTCTGACCGGTTCACTTACCCGTTTGCCACTGGGACTGCTGACAGACCGGTTTGGCGGACGTATCGTGTTTTTTGTTCAGATGATCTGTGTTGCAATACCCACCTACGGTTTGGCGTTTGCAGACCAGTACTGGCAATACGTGCTCATCGGTCTTTTCGTAGGCTTGGCGGGTGGTTCATTCGCGATTGGGATTGCCTATACCTCAGCCTGGTTTGAAAAGGAACGCCAGGGAACAGCCATGGGTATTTTTGGTGCCGGTAATGCCGGTGCAGCGATTACCAACCTGGCGGCACCCCTGATCGTGGTTGCCTTGGGCTGGCGTATGGTGCCACAGGTGTATTCTGTTGCCATGGTGATTATCGCCATTGTGTTCTGGATGTTTACCTATGACGACCCCCATCAGCAGGAACGTGCTCGCACGGGTGTCCACAAATCAATGGCTGAACAACTGGCACCGCTGAAAGAACTCAGGGTTTGGCGTTTTGGTCTTTATTATTATTTTGTGTTTGGCGGGTTTGTGGCACTGGCGCTCTGGCTGCCACAATACTATGTGTCTGAGTATGGCCTGGACTTGAAATCGGCCTCATTTATTACGCTTATTTTTACACTGCCATCGGGTTTGATTCGTGCCGCTGGTGGTTGGGCCTCCGATAAATTCGGCGCTCAATCCGTGAACTGGTGGGTATTCTGGATCTCTATTTGTTGCCTGTTTTTACTCTCCTACCCGCAAACGAGCCTGACCATTCACGGTATTGATGGTGATATAGGCTTTGATATCGGGTTAAGTGTCTGGGCCTTTACTGCACTGGTGTTTGTAGTAGGAATTGCCCAGGGAGTTGGTAAGGCCAGTGTGTACCGGATGATTCACGATTACTACCCCGATAATATGGGATCAGTAGGTGGTATGGTTGGCGTGATTGGTGGCCTGGGTGGTTTTACCCTGCCGATATTTTTTGGCCTGATGTCTGACCTGTTCAATGTCCGCAGCTCCTGTTTCATGCTGCTGTTTGTGCTGGTTTCGATCTGTTTGTTATGGATGAACTATTC
>CAYYRK010000001.1:0-49682 GCA_964473915.1 uncultured Pseudomonadales bacterium | reverse complement strand
GTTTCATGCTGCTGTTTGTGCTGGTTTCGATCTGTTTGTTATGGATGAACTATTCAATGGTTCATCAGAAAGTAGAGAGTGAGCTTTTATAGATGTAGATGCAGACGAATGCCGCTCCAGAGTTTTTTCGGGGCGGTAGGCGTTTCTGGGTCGTTATGCGCTGGAACAGGCGAGGCCTAAGAATTTTTTAAATGTGCTGGAGAAATTATGTCTGATATAAAAAAATGGGATGTTGAAGACCCGGAGTTTTGGGAATCAACGGGTAAAAAAGTAGCAAGCAGAAATCTATGGATCTCTATCCCTAGCCTGTTGTGCGGTTTCGCCGTTTGGCTGTACTGGGGTATTATCACGGTGCAGATGCTTAATTTGGGTTTTCCCTTTGAGAAATCCCAACTGTTTACATTGATGGCGATTGCAGGTTTGACCGGTGCCACGCTACGAATTCCCAGCACCTTCTTTATCCGCTTGGCGGGTGGTCGTAACACCATCTTTTTTACGACGGCGCTATTGATGTTGCCAGCGCTGGGTACGGGTATGGCTCTGAGTAACCCGGAAACACCTTTTTGGGTATTTCAGGTGCTGGCGCTGTTGTCTGGTTTTGGCGGTGGTAACTTTGCTTCATCCATGTCCAATATCAGTTTTTTCTACCCGAAGAAGCAACAGGGTTTGGCGCTGGGTTTGAATGCGGGTCTGGGTAATTTTGGTGTGACCACCATGCAGATTTTAGTGCCGCTGGTGATGACTGTGGGTATGTTCGGTGCCATGGGTGGTGACTCCATGACGCTGGTCAACACCTCCGGAACACTGATTGGTAAGATCCCTGCGGGTACCGAAACCTATATTCAAAATGCAGGTTTTGTTTGGCTGCTGATTCTCATTCCGCTGGCCTTTGCTGGTTGGTTTGGTATGAATAATCTGCGTGAAGAGCACATATCCCCTGATATTCCCAGCCCAATGGGTTCATTTAGCCTGATCACCATGATGTTGATTGTAGGCTTTGTGTGTGCAATCTTTGGGCTCTGGTTGATGCTTCCTGAAAAGGTTGGCGGTTCCGGTTTTGGTATCAGCAAGTGGATCGTATTGCCCATCGTCATTGCTTCTACAGTCTTTGCGCTGAAGATGATCCCTGGGCAGATTGGTGAGAGCCTGACCCGTCAATACAAGATATTTGGTAATAAGCACACCTGGGCGATGACTGTAATCTACACAATGACCTTCGGCTCATTTATCGGTTTCGCAGCCTCTTTCCCATTAACCATCAAAGTAATCTTTGGCTTTCAGCATATTATGGTTGATGGCGTGATGACCCACGATACTTCCAATCCTAATGGCCCCAGTGCACTGATGTACGCCTGGATGGGCCCCTTTATTGGTGCCTTGATTCGCCCCGTCGGTGGTTGGATCGCTGATAAGGTCGGTGGTGCACTGGTTACGCAGGTCTGTGCTGTAGTGATGGTTGCTAGTGCCATCGGTGTTGCTTTTTACATGAAAGCCGCCTATGTGTCTGCTACGCCCGAAGAGTTCTTTGTACCTTTCTTTGTTCTCTTCCTGATTCTGTTTGCGGCCACTGGCATCGGCAATGGTTCAACCTTCCGTACCATCTCCCAGGTTTTTAACCGGGAGCAGGCTGGCCCGGCATTGGGTTGGACCTCTGCGGTCGCAGCTTACGGTGCTTTCATTATGCCCAAGGTTCTTGGGGAACAGATTAAAGCGACCACCCCTGAGTATGCACTCTATGGTTTTGCCACATTCTATGCAGTGTGCATTGTGATCAACTGGTGGTTCTACCTGCGTAAGAATGCAGAATTCCATAATCCCTAATGGGATCATAGATAAAAATTTTCTGTTCGAGCATGTTCGGTTAACCGAACATGCTCGAACAGTTTTGGCTGGTAAAGATAGAAGTTGCCGCTTATAGTTCGGCCGCAGTGCGGCAGTGAAAAGATATTTTCCATCAGATAATAAAATGGAGAGACGATAGCAATGAGTCACTTTCTCGATAGGTTACAGTTTTTTAAGAAGAAGCAGGGCGAGTTTTCAGAGGGTCACGGTGATGTGACCAACGAAAGCCGTGCCTGGGAAGACAGTTACCGCCAGCGTTGGCAGCATGATAAAATTGTACGCTCCACGCATGGTGTCAACTGTACCGGTTCGTGTAGCTGGAAGATCTATGTTAAAAACGGGTTGATCACCTGGGAGACCCAGCAGACTGATTACCCTCGAACACGGGATGACCTGCCCAACCATGAACCTCGAGGTTGTCAGCGTGGGGCCAGTTATTCCTGGTATATCTATAGCGCCAATCGCCTTAAGTATCCCAAAGTACGTAAGCCGTTACTCAAATTATGGCGCGAAGCACGTAAAATTCACACCAACCCGGTAGAAGCCTGGGGCTGGATTGTTGAAGATAAAGAGCGAGCAAGGTCCTACAAGTCAAAACGTGGAATGGGCGGATATATCCGATCTTCCTGGGATGAGGTTAACGAAATAATTGCCTCGGCCAATGTTTACACTGCCAAGCAGTATGGGCCGGATCGGGTGGTTGGGTTTTCACCGATTCCTGCGATGTCCATGGTGTCCTATGCGGCAGGGTCTCGTTACCTTTCCCTGATCGGTGGTGTTTGTATCAGCTTTTACGATTGGTACTGTGATCTACCTCCCTCATCGCCCATGGTCTGGGGAGAGCAGACCGATGTGCCAGAATCTGCCGACTGGTATAACTCCAACTATATTATTGCTTGGGGCTCCAATGTGCCGCAAACGCGGACGCCAGATGCACACTTTTTTACCGAAGTGCGCTATAAAGGGGCCAAAACGGTTGCTATAACACCAGACTACGCAGAAGTTGCCAAATTAGCTGACCAATGGCTAAACCCCAAGCAGGGTACGGACGCAGCTCTGGGTATGGCATTTGGTCATGTGATACTCAAAGAGTTTCACCTTGAAAACCCCAGTGAATATTTCACAGATTATGTGCGTCAATATTCTGATATGCCGTATCTGGTACTGCTGGAAGATTATGAGGAGGGTGCTTTCAAACCCACGCGTTTTCTGCGGGCCTCTGATCTAACAAGCAATCTGGGTCAGGAAAATAATCCTGAATGGAAGACCATCGCACTGGATGAGCTGTCAAAAGAACTGGTTTCTCCCGCCGGCAGTATCGGCTATCGCTGGGGCGAGCAGGGCAAGTGGAACATTGAGGAACGAGAAGGTAAAGACGGTAACGAAACCAAGCTGCAGCTCAGCTTGATTGAGGGTTCTGAAGATCCCGTTGCAGTCGCCTTCCCAAATTTTGCCGCAGATGATTCTAATGAGTATTGGCCTCATTGTGAGCAGGATGAGGTTCAACTGCGCAATGTGCCATGCCGAACGCTGGAACTTGCTGATGGGAGCAAGCAAAGGGTAGCCACAGTCTATGACCTGATGATGGCTAACTATGCTATCGACCGTGGCTTGGGTGGCAGCAATGTCGCATCCAGTTACGATGATGATGTGCCCGGTACCCCAGCCTGGCAGGAAAAGATTACCGGTGTGAGTCGTGAGAAGGCGATTCAGATCGCCCGTGAGTTTGCCGATAACGCCAACAAGACCCGTGGTAAATCGATGATCATTGTCGGTGCGGCTATGAACCACTGGTACCACATGGATATGAACTACCGTGGCTTAATCAACATGTTGGTTATGTGTGGCTGTGTTGGTCAGAGCGGTGGTGGTTGGGCTCACTATGTGGGTCAGGAAAAGCTGCGTCCACAAACAGGTTGGCTACCACTGGCCTTTGCTCTGGATTGGAGTCGGCCTCCACGGCAGATGAATGGCACCTCCTTCTTTTATAACCACTCATCCCAGTGGCGACACGAGAAAATTAGCATCCATGAGGTGTTGTCGCCTATGGCAGATAAGTCAAGCATGCCCGAGCATATGCTTGATTACAACGTTCAAGCTGAACGTATGGGCTGGCTGCCATCAGCACCGCAGTTGAACAGAAATCCGCTGCAAATCACCCGGGACGCAGAAGCTGCTGGCATGGATCCTAAAGCGTATGCGGTTGAGCAACTCAAGGCCGGGGAACTCAAGTTTGCCTGTGAAGCACCTGATGATCCGAATAACTTTCCGCGAAACATGTTTATCTGGCGCTCTAACCTGTTGGGTTCCTCCGGTAAGGGGCATGAATATATGCTCAAATATCTGCTGGGTACCCGCAATGGCGTGATGAATGGCGATAATGCGGAACGCGGTGGCATCATTCCCAAAGAGATTGAATTCGAGCAGAAGGGTGCAGAAGGAAAACTTGACCTGGTAGTGACACTGGATTTCAGAATGTCCTCTACCGCCCTGTACTCAGATATCGTTTTGCCGACTGCAACCTGGTATGAAAAAGACGACTTGAATACTTCAGATATGCACCCGTTTATTCACCCGCTATCTGCTGCAACTGATCCTGCCTGGGAGGCACGTAGCGACTGGGATATTTATAAGGGTATTGCAGAGAAGTTCTCCGAAGTGGTTGTAGGTAACCTGGGTGTAGAGAAAGATCTGGTCACTGTGCCCATGTTGCATGATACACCAGGAGAGCTGGCACAACCTTTTCATGTGCAGGACTGGAAGCATGGTGAGTGTGATCTTATTCCAGGAAAAACAGCCCCCAACATGGTGGTGGTTGAGCGCGATTATCCGAATGTCTATAAGAAATTCACCTCTCTTGGCCCCTTGCTTGAGAAGCTGGGCAATGGCGGCAAGGGTATTGGCTGGAATACCGATGATGAAATCAAACTGCTTGCTGGTTTGAATCACAAGGTGGTTGAAAAAGGAATCAGTAAGGGATTGCCTGTTATTGAATCTGCAATTGATGCAGCCGAGGTAATATTGGCCCTGGCGCCGGAAACCAACGGCAATGTTGCAGTGAAGGCGTGGGATGCACTGAGTAAGTTTACTGGCCGAAGCCATGCACACCTGGCTGAGCCAAAGCGTGAAGAAAAAATACGTTTTCGTGATCTTCAGGCGCAACCGCGTAAAATCATCTCTTCACCGACCTGGTCAGGATTGGAAGATGAACATGTCAGTTATAACGCAGGCTATACCAATGTACATGAGTTGATCCCCTGGAGAACCCTGACTGGGCGTCAACAGTTTTACCAGGATCACCCCTGGATGCAGGCTTTTGGTGAGCAGTTTGTCTCCTACCGACCACCGGTCAATACCAAGACAATCGATGTGGTGAAAGATAAGCGACCTAATGGTAATAAAGAGATAGCATTAAACTGGATTACCCCCCATCAAAAATGGGGTATCCATAGCACCTATACAGATAACCTATTGATGCTGACCCTATCTCGGGGCGGGCCTATCATCTGGTTAAGCGAGGTTGACGCCAAAAAAGCTGATATTGAGGATAACGACTGGGTAGAAGTGTTCAATGCTAACGGCGCCCTCACCTGTCGGGCAGTGGTGAGTCAGCGGGTTATGGAAGGGATGGTGATGATGTATCACGCCCAGGAGCGGATCGTCAATGTGCCTGGTTCAGAAACCACAGGAACCCGTGGCGGACACCATAACTCAGTCACCCGGGTGATACTCAAACCCACTCATATGATTGGTGGTTATGCCCAGCAGTCCTATGGTTTTAACTATTATGGAACCGTGGGCTGTAATCGTGATGAAATCGTACTGGTACGTAAAATGGCCAAAGTAGATTGGCTGGACGGGCCTGATGGCGATGCGCTACCCCAACCCCTACCTCAAGATGTATAAGGAGACGGCACAATGAAAATTCGATCACAAATTGGCATGGTGTTGAATCTGGACAAATGTATTGGTTGTCACACCTGCTCTGTTACCTGTAAGAACGTATGGACCTCGAGAGAGGGTATGGAATACGCCTGGTTCAACAATGTTGAGAGTAAGCCTGGCATCGGCTATCCCAAGGATTGGGAAAATCAAGAGAAATGGAATGGCGGCTGGGTGCGCAGTGCAGATGGTTCTATAAAGCCAAGAATTGGCGGGAAGCTGAAGCTTTTGTCGAACATATTTGCCAACCCTGATATGCCGCAAATTGATGACTATTATGAGCCATTCGATTTTGATTATCAGCATCTGCATACGGCGCCTGAGTCAGCGCATCAGCCGGTAGCGCGTCCGCGCTCGCTGGTGTCTGGTAAACGCATGGACAAAATTGAGTGGGGTCCAAACTGGGAGGAGATTCTGGGGACGGAATTTTCCAAGCGCAGCAAGGATAAGAATTTTGATCAGATTGAGAAACAGATGTATGGTGAATTTGAAAACACCTTCATGATGTATGTGCCGCGCCTGTGCGAGCACTGTCTGAACCCCGCTTGTGTTGCATCGTGCCCTAGCGGTGCGATCTATAAGAGAGAGGAAGATGGTATTGTCCTGATTGATCAGGATAAATGTCGTGGCTGGCGGATGTGTGTGTCTGCCTGCCCGTACAAAAAAATCTACTTTAACTGGAAATCTGGCAAATCAGAAAAATGTATTTTCTGTTATCCGCGTATCGAATCAGGCATGCCAACGGTCTGTTCTGAGACCTGTGTGGGGCGTATCCGTTATCTTGGTGTGCTGCTCTATGACGCTGACCGGATTAAAGAAGCAGCCAGCACTGAGTCTGAACAGGATCTTTATCAGCGGCAGCTCGATATCTTTCTCGACCCCTTTGATAAAGAGGTTATTGCCCAGGCTAAGAAGGATGGAATTAGTGATTCGGTGCTCAAGGCAGCTCAGCGATCGCCGGTTTACAAATTGGCAGTGGACTGGCAGTTAGCACTGCCGCTGCATCCTGAATACCGTACCCTGCCTATGGTTTGGTATGTGCCGCCGCTTTCTCCCATACAGTCAGCTGCTGAAGCTGGGCATGTGGGAATGAACGGTATAATCCCCGATGTTGACTCGCTGCGCATACCGATCAAATATCTGGCTAATATGCTGACAGCAGGGGATGAAGCACCTGTTAGGTTGGCATTGAAGCGGTTGTTGGCAATGCGTGCATACAAGCGTGCCCAGAATGTTGAGGGTTGTCAGGATCTGGCTGTTCTTGAAGAGGTTGGGCTTAGCGAAGAGCAGGTAGAAGAGATGTATCGTTATATGGCGATTGCCAACTATGAGGATCGATATGTCGTTCCTACAGCCCACAGGGAAGATGCTTTGGTTGAGGCATATGCTGAACGTGGCGGTTGCGGTTTTACCTTTGGTAATGGTTGTTCAACCGGGCGTAATGAAGTCAATATGTTTGGTGGTGTTAAGGCGAATCGCCGAGATATCATTCAAACAGTGCAGGTCTGGGAGTAGAGGCTATGGATATATTGAAAGTAATTGCCCGATTGATGGACTATCCCACTGAGGGCTTTCGTCAACACGGTGAGGCGTTAAAGGAGTGTATTGAGGAGGCGAAAGAGATCTCGCCGCCCATGCGCAGCCAGTTGGCGGCTCTGGTAGATCATGTCTACGCAAGGGATCTCTTCGATGCTCAGGAGCATTACGGAGAGCTTTTCGACAGGGGGCGATCTTTGTCTCTGCTATTGTTCGAACATGTACACGGTGAATCTCGTGATCGTGGTCAGGCGATGGTCGATTTGATGGCGCTCTACGAGCAAAATGGGTTTGCTATCAACGTCAGGGAACTGCCTGATTATATACCCCTTTACCTGGAGTATTTAGCGCAGCGTCCCGAAATGGAAGCCCGTGAAGGGTTGGCCGATGTTAGTCATATACTTGCAATGCTCAGCGCCAGGTTACAGGAGCGCAAAAGCCAGTACCATAGCCTGTTCGATGCGTTGCTTATGGTTGCGGGTGTAACCGCTGATATGACTGACCTGCTCAAGACGGCTGCCAACGAGGAACGTGATGATACCATGGAGGCCATGGACAAAATCTGGGAGGAGGAGGCGATAACCTTTGGGATGGATAACGACCAAGGAGGATGCCCATCTGCTACTCAAAGCCGTCCATCTCCATCATCAAAAGAACAGCCTGTCCCTATGCACTGGGTGCATGAGGCTAGCGTTGAAGCCGCACCTACCGGGTCGAATATTTAACCAGGCAATTAATAAGGGAAGAAACCATGACTTATTTTAATACACTACTATTTGGTCTTTATCCATATATTGCCCTGCTGGTATGCCTGCTTGGTAGTTGGATAAGATTTGACCGGGAACAGTATAGCTGGAAGGCTGGGTCCTCTCAGTTGATGAATAAGCAGAATATGCGCTGGGCCAGCAATATGTTTCATGTGGGCGTGATCTTTGTTCTCATGGGGCATTTTGTGGGGCTGTTAACACCTGAGTCTGTCTATCATTATGTGATTTCAACACCTCACAAGCAGCTGCTGGCTATGCTGTCTGGTGGGTTGTTTGGGGTGATCGCCCTGATTGGAATGACACTTTTGCTAGTTCGACGTTTGACAGACCCCCGGGTGCGAGCGACCAGTTCTTTTTCCGATACCTTTGTTCTCATTCTGCTCTATGTTCAGTTGCTGCTTGGTCTGATGACCATTGTTGCTTCAAGCCAGCATATGGATGGCTCCGTGATGGTGCTGCTTGGAACCTGGGCACAGAGTATCGTTACTTTCCAGCCGGTTGAAGCTGCTGCGGCTATGTCCAGTGTCAATCTGATCTATAAGCTGCATGTGTTTTTAGGGCTGACTATCTTTGTGGTTTTCCCCTTTACACGGCTTGTGCATATTATCAGTGCTCCAATCTGGTACCTGGGGCGCAATTACCAGATAGTACGGCAGAAAATCGTTTAAAAATTAGTTATATGAGACCTTTGCACGAGAGATGATTTTGGTTCCAGGCAAGGCAAAAAAGCGCGCAAAGAGGGAGTTTACAGTTGTAAATGACCGATTGAGCAAATTTTTAACACAGCATGGGGGCAAAATGGCTCTTGTGCAAAGGTCTCTCTATATAATATGGCCCTCAGGGGCTTACAGTGCCGTTGGACTCAGGTGATCGTGGGTGGAAAAGCCGGATTCGGTTTTTTTACAGCAAGAAATCCCAAGTCCAACGGCCTTCTGGGGCGTCATACGCCCAGGGAAGCGTCCGGTGCGATTACACCTAAGCTGCAAAGTCAGGTGTTAGTTTTCGGGTGAGGCACTCATCCTGTGCACGTGGAGCAAGACTTATCGGTTCGGTTCCAGTCTTAAGTATGTCAGGCTTCCTGCTAAGATTGTCTGGCCGAGCAGTAGAATGTTACGCTGCCCTGAACTGTTTTCCAAAGCACAGATCTCCGGGATGATAAGAGGTACGACTCGCTGTGGGGCAGTCTATATAAGCTTATCCTCCATCATCCTAGATTCCTCAGTTGACCGCTCAATCCCAATAGTAACTTGTTAATACTAATGTCATTAATTTCGATCTATCTCTTCGCCCGCTTAGGATTCTAGGACTATTTAGCCGGGCGTTGTTGTTTCTTTATCTCCTTTCCCCTGGACGCTGAATACGGTAGAATCGCGTCTCGACCGGATCTGGCATATGGATGTATGCTAGAGAAAGTCCCGATTTAACCTAACCTGGTGATCTGGAGTGTTGTTTGCGTGAGAGCTGATCTGCTAGTCCGGTTCGTTGTGCCAGTTCTTGGGCAATCAACCCGATTTATTCCGTTTGGGTTACAGAAATTTACCCTTGAATCGATCCTGCCTAAAGTGTTGGCGGAGGCTATTCTTGATGGTGATCTTGAGTGTCTTGAAAACAGGATACTGGAGGTGTTTGTTCGTGATCTCAATACAGGGTGGCAGGTCACTCTTGTGAACGATAATATCAAGGTGATGCCTGCCATGGGCAATGCTGATGTGACTATTAGCGGTAATGCTCACGAGTTTTTTCTGTTGGCAACTCGTCAAGAAGACCCAGACACGCTTTTCTTTCAGAGACGATTGTCAATTGAGGGCGATACTGAGTTAGGGCTGGAAGTTAAAAATTTGCTGGACAACGTTGACCTTGACAGCCTTCCTGCCCCCCTAAGGCAGGCGCTTGGTGCGGCCACCCATCTCAGCCATCTTCTGGCACCGACTGAACCTAAGTACCAGTAATAGAGGAGACTTGAATGGAGTTGGTATGTCCTGCTGGCAGTCTGCCCGCATTAAAAGCAGCCGTAGATAACGGTGCTGATGCTGTCTATATCGGTTTTAAGGATGAGACTAACGCCCGTCACTTTGCGGGGCTGAATTTTAATGATCGCAAGGCCAGCGCAGCCCTGATTTACGCACGTGATCGGGGCGTGAAGGTCTTTCTAGCAATCAATACCTATCCCCAGCCAAAGGGCTGGATGCGTTGGCAACGCGCTGTTGATCAAGCCTATGATCTGGGTCTGAGCGCACTCATTGTGGCCGATATGGGGGTGTTGGACTATGCTTCGAATCATTACCCAGACCTGCCTTTGCACCTCTCAGTACAGGGTTCGGCAACCAATCATGAAGCCCTCAATTTTTATCATCAGCAGTTTGGTATCAAGCGTGCGGTGTTGCCCCGGGTGCTTTCCCTGGCGCAGGTTAAGCAGGTCGCAGAATCAAGCCCGGTAGATCTGGAAGTTTTTGGTTTTGGCAGTCTGTGCATCATGGCTGAGGGGCGTTGCCATCTATCCTCCTTTGTAACCGATGAATCACCCAATACTTGCGGTGCCTGTTCGCCAGCCAAGGCTGTGCGCTGGGAAGAGACCCCGCGGGGCAGGGAGTCTCGTCTAAATGAAGTGCTGATAGACCGTTACTCTGAAGGGGAGAATGCTGGGTATCCGACCTTGTGTAAGGGGCGATTCAAAGTCAATGATTCTGTCTATAACGCGCTGGAAGAGCCGACCAGTCTGAATACATTGAGTCTGATACCAGAACTTCACAAAACCGGTATTAAGGCGATTAAGCTGGAAGGTAGGCAGCGAAGCCCTGTTTATGTGGAACAGGTAGTTAAAGTTTGGCGCGAAGCATTGGATGATTATAACCGAGAGCCTGAGCGTTTTGCTCCTCGACAGGAGTGGCTTGAAAGCCTGTCGAAGGTATCCGAGGGTGTGCAGACTACGCTCGGTGCTTACAGTCGACCCTGGCAGTAATCCTGATACCATCCACTACCCCTTAGTACAGAATTCTGGAGCATCAGTCTACTATGAAAATTTCACTCGGCCCCCTTCTTTATTACTGGCCGAAACAGCAAGTTATTGACTTTTATAAAAAAATGGCAGACGAACCCGTTGATATTATCTATCTGGGCGAGGCTGTTTGTACCAAACGACGCGAGATGACACTGAAGGACTGGGTGGCACTGGCCGCTCAACTTGAAGAAGCAGGAAAAGAGGTGGTCCTCTCCACCATGGCGTTGATTGAGGCTCGCTCTGAACTACAGTCACTAAGAAAAGTTTGTGACAATGGACATTATCAGGTGGAAGCTAATGATATGTCTGCGGTGCAGTTGCTCAGCGAAAATAAACAATCTTTTATCTGCGGTTATACCATTAATATTTACAACGCACGGACACTCACGCTGTTGCATAATCAGGGGATGAAACGCTGGGTAATGCCTGTTGAGCTGGGACGTGAAACACTGACGGATATTTTACAAGAATTTTCTCAGCACGGTGACAGTGCCAAACTTGAAACAGAAGTTTTCTGTTATGGAAAAATGCCGCTGGCCTACTCTGCACGCTGTTTTACTGCCAGGGCAAAAAATTTGCCAAAGGATGACTGTCGGCTGAGTTGTATTGAGCATCCAGATGGCTTGCAACTCTGGTCACAGGAGGAACAGCTGCTTTTTAATATTAATGGAGTTCAAACCCAGTCTGGGAGCACCTGCAACCTGCTTGAAGAGATTCCGCAGATGCAGGAGATGGGAGTTGATATCATCCGAGTCAGCCCACAACAGGAGGGTTGCGACCAGGTTTTGCGAGAGGCAAGCAGGATTATGCAGGGGAAGAGCCAAGCTGTAGAGCTTCCGCAACTTGAATATTGCAATGGATATTGGTATGGACGTTCTGGTATGAGCCAGGTACCGCAATCGTAATAAACTACGACCTATCAATCGGAGAAAGATAATGGGACACGCACCGAAAAATGCTGAGTTTGTACCACTGGACATTGCCGTACTGACGGTATCTGATACGCGCACGGAGGAAGATGATCGGTCTGGTGGAGTTCTAGTGGAACGGCTAAAGGAAGCGGGACACAAGCTTTATGGCAAAGCGATTGTTAAGGATGATATTTACCAGCTGCGCTCCATTGTCTCTCAGTGGATTGCCGATAACCAGATTAAGGTAATACTCATCACTGGCGGGACCGGATTTTCTGATCGTGATTCCACCCCAGAAGCGGTATCCCCTCTGCTTGATAAACAGATAGAGGGTTTTGGCGAACTATTCCGCCAATTCTCCTTCGAGGAGATTGGCACCTCAACCATCCAGTCTCGGGCGCTGGGAGGGATAGCCAATAATACCGTTATTTTCTGTATGCCAGGTTCCCCAGGAGCCTGCAGAACCGCGTGGGACAGAGTGATTGTTGAGCAGTTAGATTTAAGACATCGTCCCTGCAACTTTGTGGCGATGCTGTCAAAAAAAATGCCGGTGCCAGGGGCAATTATCAGTGTGCAGGGTGGTGTTTCATGAGCGACAAAACCGTACCTTCCAGTTTAATGCCGGTGGAGCAGGCGCTGACGCGTTTGCTGGATCAGGCTGTGCAAACAAGAGAAATAACTCCGGTGGCATTAAAATCGTCCCTGGGCAGGGTGCTTGGTGAATCCCTGCGATCAACAGTCAGCGTGCCGCCAGCGGATAATAGCGCAATGGATGGCTATGCCATCAATACAGTTGACTTGAAGTTGGCTCAGGGACGGCTGCCTGTTAGTCAGCGTGTGACGGCGGGTGTAACACCGCAACCTTTGCAGTCGGGTACCGCAGCACGTATTTTTACTGGAGCTGAAATACCTTTGGGTGCGGATGCTGTGGTTATGCAGGAGCAGTGCCTTACCATTGAGGGCGATCATGTACAGCTACCCGAAGTTATAAAACAGGGGCAAAATATTCGTCGAGCCGGCCAGGATATTGAGGCAGGTGCAACTATACTGCCCGCTGGAATCCGGATACAACCTCAGCATATGGGGCTGATCGCATCGGTAGGCATAGCTCAGGTGCCAGTTTATAAGCCGTTGAGGATTGCTGTGCTCTCAACGGGTGACGAACTACTTGAGCCCGGCTCCCCCGTCGAGCCGGGTAAAATATATAACTCTAACCGTTATATGCTGACAGGATTGATTGATGCATTGGGTATGGAGTGTATTGACTGCGGAGTGGTGAAAGATACCCGCGAAGCAACAGAGTCAGCACTGCGAGAAGCGGCCGCTAGCGCCGACTGTATCATTACTAGTGGTGGTGTCTCTGTAGGAGACGAAGACCATATTAAACCGGCAGTAGAGAGATTGGGTCAACTTGATATGTGGAAGGTGGCAATTAAACCGGGTAAACCTCTCGCATTTGGTGAGGTTTTAGGCACGCCTATTATAGGTTTGCCAGGAAACCCCGTGGCTGTCTTTGTTACATTCTCTCTTTTTGCCAGGCCATATCTGCTTAAATCTCAGGGGGCCGCTAATTTTATGCCGCGTGAGATGCAGGTGACTGCAGATTTTAATTTAACACGGCCGAGCAACCGAAAACAGTATCTGCGCGCTCAACTAGCCCGTGGAGATAATGGAGTCTTGCAGGCAAGTCTATTTGGCAACCAAAGTTCTGGTGTGCTGTCTTCCACTTGCTGGGCCGATGGTTTCGTGGTTGTTCCTCCTGAGAAGACTGTTTGCAGCGGGGACTCTCTTCAATTCCTACATTATGCAGAACTTCTGAGCTGAATCTCGCAGTTCAGCTGAGATTTCCAGACTAGTTTCTAACCAAGTTTATGGGGTAGGGCTATCCGAAGGAACGGGGTCACCCTTCACATGAATGACGGCAGTCATCTTGGGGTGCGGGCCGCACCGATAGGGGAAGGTGCCCACCACATCAAATGTGCGTTCAAATACCTCTTCAGGCCAGAAATACTCGCCGTCTTCTTCGCCGAGCTCTTTAAACCAGACACTATGATATTGACGCCTTTCCTTGTTGACCCAGCGCACAGTATCGCCCCTGTTGATTGTTAACTCCTGGGGTATATACTCCTTCCGGAATATTTCTATCTCGACGGTTTCAGCCGCCACCACACTCGCCAATGCAAGCATGATGACCAGCCAACGGGAAATGCTTCCCAAACTATGCAATAGATATTGCCCCATAGAGGTTCTTATCGGTTAATAGCGTTAATCTCTGCTTCGTTGTTGTCAAAGCCTAATTTATATCCAAGGGATACATGGTGATAGCGGGCACTGCTGAAATCATCATGAATGGCGAAGCCAAAGTTGTAGGTCTGCCCCAGTTCCAGATTGATGTCATCTGCCACACTGGATTTAAGAGGACGTTTGATTTCTACTACCCACTGACCACCCTGCTTGTTAGCGGTGAACTCACTGGTAGAGTTCTCATCCATCACGCGGTCAGCCATAATTGCACCGTCCTCCACTTTTTTCTCGCCTGCTTTATAGCGGATTATATCCATATAGTGATTGGCGTCGTATTCAGTTTTGATCTCATCTTCGCTTTTGCGCTGATCCCAGCCACCCAAGGGTTTCGAATTTCGACCTTTGATTTCGATTTTAGTGCGGCTCTCAGTGAGGTATTTGGTTACATCCTGGCCCTCTGGTACAAAGGGCATGCTGTTCAGGTCAGCATGGCAAGTGCCCCAGCAACCGGCACGATCCGCATACTTTACTTCATCGGTCGCCAGCATAACCGCCAATTTTACAGCGTTCTTCGGATCCATTTTTCCGCCATCGACGAAGGATACAGGTACATGCTCGGTGTCAGGCCATTGAAAGCGTAAATACAGGTTTTTCTCATCATGGCTAGCTTGAACTGTGACGGGAATACTGCCCCGTTTTCCAAGGATAGGGTTGGGTTCAAGCTTCTCGCCAGAAACGATCTTTTGCCCCATATCCACCGTTTCTTCTTCATGGCAATCGGTACATCGATCACCTTTTTTGAAGGGGCGCGAACCACCATGTTTGCGTCCTAGGATCCACTCCATAGAACTCTGGCCAGGGTAAAATATATTAATATCTCTGGCCGGAACGCCGCTCCAGTCAAAAGTTGAATTGCTGGTGTTGATGTTTTGCTTTGCACTGAGTGCAGTGTCGAGCTTTGGTGCTTTATTAGCCTGTTTTTTAGCGGTTGCTGTCGCAGCGGCGGCGGCTAGGCCGGCCTGTTTTTTTGCAGCCTTTTCTGCCGCTTGCTGTTCTAGAAAGTTGACCCATTGTGGTGGCAGATCGATTACATGAGATGGGTCTGGTTTTGTTAGTTTATCGATCTCTTCATCATTTAGTTGATCGTGAACATTTTTGTGCGCAATGCCTTTATGGCAATCGATACAGGTGCCACCTTCCGCCATAGCATTCATATGCTGTTTGCGAGCGCGTGGCTTTTGGGATTCCGGGGCCATGGTATCAAAATCGTGACAGTTTCGGCATTCCCGAGAGTTGGTGTTTTTCATGGCGCGCCATACATTTTTAGCCAGCTGCAGGCGTTTGCCATCAAATTTTTCTGGTGTATCAATCGTGCCCAGCACTTTATGAAACACCTCGTTAGAAGCTTGAACCTTACGTACTAGCTTGTGAACCCAGGGGTCAGGTACATGGCAGTCCGAACAGGTTGCCCTTACACCACTGCGATTGGTGTAGTGAATTGTTTCTTTATATTCCTGGTATACATTTTCTTCCATCTCGTGGCAGCTGATGCAAAAACCAAGGGTATTGGTTGCCTCCATTGCAGTATTAAAACCACCCCAGAAAATAACACCTGCAAACATGAAGGTAAGGGCTGCTCCAATCGTAGTGCCCAGTATTAACTTGTTTGACAACAGATGCCTTAGCTTTTTACCTGCCACTGTTACTGACCTCCTGGCCGAGAAGAAAATTACTTTATTATTGAATGTAAACCTGAGGAAACTCAGCATGATGCGGAAAGAGGTGCAATATTTGTTGTGCAGTAGGAGGGTTGTAAAACTCAAGATTGCTCAATTGATGAGAGCTTTTCAAATTTCCCTGTTGCATCAGAATATTGCGCAGGCTTTTGCCACCCGGCTGTGTTTTTTTAGGCTAAGAATGAAGAGGCAGGGTTACCCCCGCCTCTTCAATAAAGCACATCCGTATAACTGTTTAGGTTACATGGTTAATACGGTTGTAGACATTGAACTTACCAGTCGGAGTGGTCAGACCTTTGATGCGGCTTTTCTCTTTAAGAGTTTTGGCATCATAAATCACGATTTCACCGGTGGGGTTCCCGCTGTCTTTTCTGTTCCAGACAGATACCCAAACTTCGGTGCCGTCATCATTGAACTCCATGTGAAGCGCCGCTTTACCAGGTTCTGTTGTAACGCGGATGGTTTTCACAATCTTACGGGTTTTCTTATCGAAGACCTGTACGCTCTGCTGAATTTCAGGTTCAGGGTGCTTAAGCTGATCAGCCCATACATACTGGGACTTGGGATGGGTGCGGATAAATGCACCGGCTCCATCGGTCTCAAGCTCGTAACACATCTTCCAGGCGTTACCTTTATTTTTGATGGGATCGTTGCCCCAAACAGAGATAAGGCCTTCACCCAGGTGGGTGGTGCCAGAAACCGTACCACATTTAGGGTCGATCCAGTTGGCGCCAGGGCCTGGATGCGGCTTGCTGCCGGTATCAATCATCGCTTCGAGTTTACGTTCTTTGGTATCAACGACAACCATTTTGTCAGAGGCATTTGCAGCGATCTGGAAATAGCGACCACTTGGATCGAAGAAACCATCGTGCAGGTATTTGGCAGAGTCAATTTGCTCAATACGCAGGTTATCTAGATCGCTGTAATCAACTTGCCACATCTGCCCCAGCTCTTTAACAGCAACCAGGAAGGTAGGCTCGTTAGGCGTGGTGTAGATAGCGGCCACACGCGCTTCGTTAACATAGTTACCGTCAACATCAGTGCCACGCGTGGAGACCACTTTTAGTGGTTCCATGGTTAATGCATCAAGGATAACAAAGTGCGGAGGCCAGTAGCCGCCGCCAATAACGTATTTCCCATCACCAGAAACGGCAACATCACGAGCGTCATAGGCCATCTGGGTTTCAGCGACCAGCATGGATCCAGGCTTCTGCCACAGATCAATTTTAGTCATTTTGCCATCGCGACCCTGGGTATACCAGAAACGACCCGTTTCGTACTTGGGGTCATGCTCAGTAGTGTGGTGCTCAGCGCCCTTAATAACGTGTACAGCATAGCCGGTGTCAATATGGTCGATCACTTTTTTAGTGTCACCATCAATAATAGCGACCGTGCCGGCATCACGCTCGATAACAACGAAAAAGTTTTTCCAGTTGAGACCGTGTAGAGGCTTGGTTGGGTAATCTTTGGGGGCAACAAACACTTTGTGGCGTTCTTTCATCAGTGACAGAGACATTTCTGGCGGAATGGGTGGCTCTAACTGAATGTATTTGGCTAATAGATCGATCTCTTCCTTGCTGAAGATATCATCGAAATTATTCATGCCACCTTCAGTGCCCAGCTCGATAATGCGACTTAATTTTTTTGTGCCACTTTTGAGGGTGTTTTTGGGCATCAGGTTTTTGCCCGTTGCACCTTTGCGAAGTACACCATGACAACCCGCACAACGCTGGAAGTACATGGATTTTGCTTTGTCAAATTCGGCTGGAGTCAAGGTTGGCGCGCTATGGGTTGATGCCTGTGCGCCAGCCGTTAAACCCAAGGCCAAGGCCAGAGTTGATAGAGCTAGGTTCGAGCGTTTCATTGATGGTTTCCTTCTGTTAATAAAAAAATAGTTGCTACTAACCAATACGTACGGCTTAGTAATAACTCGTTCCACATGATGATTTTTTCTAATGCGCATTCAAGCCACTAATATAGGGAGTAACTTTAGGCAATTCAAGCCCGGATTGAATTGATCGGGATCAAGTAAATTTTTCTCAAAAACATGAGTCAAACTTAAGCAATTTTTAAGGTGGGGGGGTAACAGGAGCGTGAGCCTGACAGGTTGGTGCACTAATCTGAAAGATTTTTATCTAAAAGTTGAGGTAATACGGCTCTCATAATAGTGGTTGTAGGGGAGGCGGCGGCTTCGAAGGTGAATTCGGTTGCGCTGCTTATATGGATCTATTTTTTGCTATGTGTCGAGTCGTGATTGTGCTTGTCGATCAGTTGTCTTAAGGAATGTTATTCTGTTAAATCATATGGTTGGGCCTAGTTCGGATCAGCGGCTGGTAGCTGGCTTGATTAACGAACTGTCCGCAGTAAACCTTTGCATTGGGTGATTTTGGGATGAGGGAGGGGTTCCCGGCAGTTCGATTAACCCATTTTACGGATACTTTTCAATAGGTTCGGCAGTTTTTTTGGTCCGGATCCGAGTGCCGGTGTGGTTGTATATAACCCTATACTGAGGCTAAAATGGACGCCCTTTCATCCTATTGCATCAAGAGCCAAACAATAAAATGCAGTTTCACAAAATTCACGCTCAATTACTACTACGCCATCATCTGTTTTCGCCCATGGATGAGCATGATCTTGAGCGGCTCATCCGGACCGCACATATCGTCAGTATTTCGCGGGGAGATTTTCTGTTTCAGCAGGGCGATGATGCCTCCTGCTTCTATTTTGTGATATCGGGTTGCATAAAGTTATTTCGTAACCTGCCGGATGGTACTGAAAAGATTTTTGGGTTGGCTGCAGATGGCCAGTCCTTTGCCGAAGCCCTGATGTTCAAGTCCCAAAATACTTACCCGGTTTCAGCGCAGGCGGCAGAATCTACAGAGCTAATCTGTTTCCCCTGTGAAGAGTATATGGAAATGGTCAGAAATAACTCGAAACTGAGCCTGGCGTTACTCGGGGACCTCAGTGTTCGTTTGAAAGATCGGCTCGAAGAGATTGAAGTGCTATCGCTGAAAAACTCCACTCATCGAGTCATACGTTATTTTATGGCTCGAATGATCCTCTTGTCTGATAATCAGTCAGAATTCCTGCTGCCTGTGGCTAAACGGTTGATTGCTGCTCAGTTGTCTATTCAGCCAGAGACCCTATCTCGAATTATCCATAAGCTGGTTGACGAGGGAATTATCGAAATAAATGGCAAGCGAATAAAAATTCTGGATCGACAACGGTTGGAAAACTATGAATGACTTCTTTGCATGGGAGATGAGTTTACTTTCAGGCAGAGAATAATACCCCTCCACTAGCAGGTCTGCTGCCCTACCTCGCTCGGGGGTGCTTGCCTCGCCTTATCCGCCGGGTCCAAACAATACAGCCACTTAGCGCCAAAAAGGTGAATACTACAGCGATAATATCTATTATCCAGGGCCCCCAGGAACCAAAAAACCGGCCGCTGTGAATATCCAGAATAACTCGTTCAAGACTGATCTCACTACCCTTGTGTAGTTGGGCTAGCTGCTTTTCAAGGTAAGCGGGTGGTGAGGTTAGAGTGCCCGATTTGATAGCTTCTGTAGCGGCTTGATCCAGTGGGGTAAATTTCATGGCAAGCAGGTCTGCCGTCACCGTATTGTGTGTTGTAGCTAATAGAAGTTTTCCGTTTCGGCTCACTCCGATACCTGAGATCGGGCTGGGTAACCCTTGTGTGGCACTGATCTTCTCAATCAGTTCGCCGTCGAGTGTTGTCATGATTAATGCGCTCTGACAGGCTGCAATGACTGTTTTTTTATGGACAACCACTCCGACCAGCGGGCTGCTACAGGAACCTATATCCAGGGTGTTAAGGTAGACGCGGGAGTGATCAAGTTGCGCAACCCATCCGGCGACAGTTTCAACGCCCAGTACCTGTGGGTTTTCTACGCCGTAGCGTTTAAGTAGCCATTTTGATTCTAGTGGTCGTTCAGATAGCTCCAGTGATGCTGAATGGTTCAGTATAATGCCTGTAATGGCCAGAAACAGTATGAAAACTGCCGAGGACAGTCCAGCCCGGTGGTGCCATGAAAGTAGGAGTTTAAGGATTTTGTGTTTCATCGGTTTTTTTGGCTGTGACCTGATTATGGAACAGAAGTGCCAATGTGGCGATGCGGGTCATTGCTCGCACCGACAGAGTGGCTCCAGTGATACCGTCAATATTGTTGTTCAGGGTCAGATTTTTGGTCAGCTGGCTGCCCAGGAACTGGTTGGTGAAGAAGGGATAGCGAATTTCTCCGCCGCGGCTTTCGCGAAAAGCCAATACTGATATATCCTGAATTTTATCGTCGGCGATCACTACGCCAATACTGATCGGAAGCTCTTTTCCAATTTCGTCCAGTATCCAGGCAGTTCGGGAAGCGGACACCCAATAACGTACTCTTAAACCACGAAAGTTATGCTTAAGAACTGTTTTGGCCTGAGCCTTAAGAGGCTTGTCTAGCCAGAGTAGTTTGGGTGCTGGGGACTGATTGCCAAAGGCTTTAGTGAGAAATTTGCTGGTGTAGTTATCTGCGGCACTGGTTTGAAGTGACAGTGTCAGGCAGATGCTGGCCAGTAGCAGGGTGATGATTTTTTGAATTTCTGGCATAGCGTTATCTGGATAAAGGGGCGCGTCTGGCCGCCCCCGTAGTGTGAATAAGGATTCTAATGGAGCCGTGTTAGAAGCTCCAACCCACGCCCAGATTAAAGCCGTCAGCTTCTGTTCGGCTTCGCGGCGCTTCCTGGATCTGGTAATCGGCTTTTAGTACAACAGTTTCAGTGAGCCAGTAGTTCAGACCAAAATCAATTTGGGTGAACTCCATACTATCTGTTGCGGCAGCTCTTACTTCGTCATATTCGCTATAGCGGGCAAAGATGCCAAGGTGTTCGTTAATGCGCAATGATGGTTCAATGTAGAAACCCTCCCTTTCGTCGGCATCGTCACGCATCGCGACCGCGTTGATGCCCTCATCAAAGTCCCACATGGCATACAGCGCACGCAACTGAAATGGGCCGTTCAGGTAGGCGACATGGCTTTCAAGCAGGGTTGCGCTGATATCGGAGGCGCCAGCGAAGGTTTGCCCCTGAAATATATCCTGCTGGTGTTGTAGGGTGATGCCCAGTTCCAGCCCGGCGACACCGGTGTATTTTAGTCGGCCAGTGAAAGCCAGGTCTTCCGCGACGGCTTTGCTCCCTTTCTGGCGCCCGCTACGGATTCTTGCAGTGTCGTCCATAAAGAGGCCTGAATGAATAGCCAGGTCATAGCTAAGCCCCGGGGTGATTTCGCCGCCGACAGCTGTTCCGGCTTCCCACCAGGTTGCTGGAATAATCTCGGCTTCGACCCTGTTCCTTTCCACGCCATAAAAAGTGTCTGGCTCATGGGTTTCATTCATGATTCCAATTGGAAGCAGAAACAGCCCCGCTTTGGCCTGTTGGTTTTGCGCAAAGTCCCATTCAATGTAGGCCTGTTCCATCTCTACTTCGCCCTTTTTGCCTTCACCTGACAGGCTGTGCTCCACCTCAAACTCAGAGAAGAATCGAACTGAGTCTGTAAACTGGTGGCTAAAAAAGAGTACGAATCGGTGCAGGTCAATTTCGTTATCGCCCTCATCAAGGTTGTTGTAGTGGAGCTCGCCATAGCCGCCTACCCTGGTTTTACTGGCCCACTGTGCAATCGCCGCGACGGAGCCACTGCCCTCCTCCAAAGCGACAGCTGTGGCCTCAACTTTGACTTCGGTCTGCTTTAGTTTTTCGTTATTACTGTGTAGTTGGCTTTGTAGTTGTTGGATCTGTTGCTGCTGCTGCTGAATTATAGTCCACATCTCCTCCATAGAGGGTGCATCTGCCAGGGCTGTGGTGCTGATGACCGACGCAACGGAAAATGCGATGAGTCGTTGTTTTGTTTTCATGGGTTTTCCTTGATGACGATGAATAAAATATCTAAATTTAATACGGTGCTGAGTTTATCATCATCTAATCTAAATGAAAACCATTCTCATCTGCAGGAGGGGTTGGTTAAGTCTACTTTTTATGTACGCTAAGCTCTTTTACCTTGGATTGACCTTAAGTCTCTATGCCCAGCGAGGACTATTCAGTGGAGGTTTGCTGCTGTTCTTGCTCTCGCAGTGCCATAAATCATGGGCGCAGAGGCTCTATATTATTGGAAATTGGCGGTAAATCGTGCTTGTAGGGCGCGCTCAGGAGCCAGCAGGTTTTCTGTTGCGTTAGAGTAGCTGTTATCCAGTAAATTAGACATTTCCAGTGATAATAGATACCTGGAGTCTTCGCCAAAGCTGAGGCCGGCGGATAAATTGAGAGTCATCCAACCTGCATTGCTGTGAACAGTACCGTCTTCCTCTAGCTCATCGGCATGGCTCTCTCCGCGGGCAAAGGCGTCCAGCCAGTAGTTTCCTGTATCCCAGCCAGAAAAATCACCATCGTATTTAATGCCTGCTATGCCGTATATGCTGGGTAATCCGGAATCAGTGGTGCTAAATGATCGGTATTCGTTTTCTCTTCGGATCAATGTTAGGGCAGTATAGGGTGTTAATGAACCGGATAAGCTATATTCAATATAGGCTTCAATACCCTTGGTTTGTGCTTTGCCAATATTGATGTAAATTTCAGAGGGGCTGCGGCGTGTTCCTCCGATACACCGAGCCTGAGTGCAGGGTACATGGTCAATATAATTTTTAGATCGCGAGTAAAAAGCGGTGATGTCAACCAACAGGCTGTTGCCAGCATAACGCCAGCCCAGCTCATAATTTTTGGACTTTTCCGGTTGTAGTGTGGGGTCGGGGTTAACAAAATTTCTGGCCACCCCGCCGATGGATAACTGTAATAGTGAAGGATAAATATAACCCTCGTTATAGGCTGCACGCAACACTGAGCCATTGCTGATTTCATAGGTCGCAGCCAGCGAGACAATTAATTCATTGTCACTCTTGTCGGGCGTAGCCAGGCTTGGCCGAGTGCTCTCCTGCAGCTCGCTCTCTACCCAGTACTGTCTGGCACCGGTCGTCAGAGTCAACCTGTCAGTTATGTGCCATTCATCTTGAACAAATAGGGCTCTCGTTTCCAACTGAGCCTTGTCAAATATCTCGGTCAGCTGGGGTGTTGGCAAAAATGTTGCGAAAAGAGTTTCTGTTCGATCCTGTTTGACCTCATCCTGGGTGAACTGTATGCCCGTAATCAGGTAGTGATCTTCGCTTGGCTGCCAGTCAAGCTGTAATAATGCTCCCTGGGTTATCAGCCGTGATTCGGAAAATGTCTCCTTCTCCATACCAAAGGCTGCCTGCTCCCAGTAGGTATCAAATTTTCGATCACTGACTTGACGATAGGCATCAACATGCACCTTTTTTAACCTGTCGCCAGCATCGGTCCAATCGTAAAATAACCCTACCTTGCGTCGATCTCGCTGTGGGATATTCATAGCGAACTCTGTAAATGGAAAATAAAAACGCACGTTATCCTCAACGAATACTTGGGAGTAAGCGTTGTGATCATCGTAGGAGAGGCCAAGATTGTGATTTCCCCAGCGATGCCCAACATACAGAGCAGCACTGTCACTTTCTGACTGGGTGTTATCTACATCTCCCTTGGGAGTGCGGCGCTTTCCCTGTTGATCCTTCGTCAGCGACAGGCGGTAATCAAAACCGTTGCTGCTGCCATAAATGCTACCGAAGAGCTGCTCACCCTGTGTGGCAGAGTCCCATCCTGTGGCCATGGTAAGTTGCAAGGGTTCACTGCCGCCTTTTCGGGTAATGAAATTGATGACACCACCGAGCGCTTTTGGGCCGTAAAGTACAGAGCCAGAACCTTTGATCACCTCTACTCGCTCTACCAGAGCGGGATCAAGGGTCAGGGGTACGCCCTCGCCACGATGATCTGTTATCTCTTGACCATCGATCAGTATGGCGATTCGATAGGAGTCTTCGCCGCGAATGCGAATTCGTTTCATTCCCGCCTGCCCGGCATCCGTGATGGATATGCCCGGCACATTGCGTAACACCTCTGCCAGGGATTCATTAACTTGCCATGCCATCTCCTCTTCGCTGATCAGTGACAGGGAGCTTGGGCTGTAAAGCACCGCTCTTTCTGTACGGGTAGCCGTAACAGCAATTTCATTCAGCCAGGTTTTTTCCTCTGTCGCAAAAGCCGCTTGCGTTAGTGTCGTCAAAAAAATGTAACACCCCGTTGTGAGAAATCTAGTCATTTTTTTCCTGTCTCTTAATCCGCTATGATCGCCAAAGCCCGACAGTCTCCTGATCTGTTGCGAGCTGTCAATTGATTGCATCATTGTATTGTGTTTTTCGTTCAATTTGCTGTCAAAACAGGGTAGATGGGTTGTCAAAATGTCCAGGAGGCAAAGCATTTACCTGTCGGAGATCGGGCGTGAGTGCAGCTTTGGCTATATGCCAGTGGGTCTGTCGGTCAATAGATCATGCTGCTGCAAATATGCCGCTTTGGCTTATCTCTTCGCCTGTTTTCTATCGAACGGACCAACCATTTGGTTTAGATAAAAACAGTGCCAGCTTTAAATTGCCATTTTCTTGTGGCGCAAATGATTAACCGGCAGTCCCTAATGCTTGTGCTTGCGCCTCCTCGACATTACTATAGGCAGTTCATTTTTTCGCGGAGTTAGGCAATGATTTCTGGCAGTATTGTGGCGCTGGTAACCCCTATGGATGAGAGTGGTGCTATTGACTGGGTAGCGCTGGAGCGGTTACTCGAATTTCATATGGAAAACGGTACTCATGGTATTGTAGTTGTAGGTACCAGTGGCGAGTCACCGACTCTGCCGATTGAGGAGCATACCGAAATTATTAAGCGGGTCGTGCATTGTATTGCTGGGCAAATTCCCGTAATCGCGGGAACCGGAGCTAACTCGACGGCCGAAGCGCTTAGCTTGACTGAGCAGGCCAATAAAGCAGGTGCCGATGCCTGTCTGTTGGTTACGCCCTACTATAATAAGCCAACCCAGGAGGGGCTTTATCAGCATTTTAAACTGATTGCAGATAGAGTCGATATCCCTCAAATCCTGTATACAGTTCCCGGACGTACAGCTGTTGATCTTTTGCCTGACACAGTCGATCGTCTAGCTTCTCATGAAAATATAGTGGGGCTTAAAGATGCAACCGGTGATCTTGACTATGGCCGTGAGGTTCTTGGAAGGTGTGCTGATCGAATCGCTATCTATTCAGGGGATGATGCGAGCGCTATGCAACTGATCATGATGGGTGCCAAGGGCGATATTTCAGTCACCGCTAATGTTGCGCCTCGGCTAATGGCCCAGATGTGCGCGGCGGCACTGGCAGGAGAGATGCAAGCGGCGGCGGAACTCAATGAACAGTTGTCCTCTCTGCATAGAGACCTGTTTCTGGAGGCGAACCCCATACCGGTGAAATGGGCGGTTGCGGAGTTAGGGCTGATCAAGAAAGGGATAAGGTTACCACTGACCTGGTTGAGTGAGGGTTATCATGAGCAGGTCAGAGATGCGATGCGGCAAGCGGGGGTAATCAATTAGTGGAAAAAATAGATGCTTGTCGATTGCGCCTGATGGTTGCAATCGTGATTATTGTGAGCCTGGTGTCTGGTTGTGGCTGGATTATGGGGGAGAACAGCTATATCCGTGATCGTTCTGGTGATTATCGCAAGGCGCAGGTGATCGAGGCGCTTAAAGTGCCTGAAGGAACTGACACTGCAGCGATACAAGAGCTGTATCCCCTGCCTGGTTCTCAGCGTTCGCCTCAGTTTAAAGGAGCGTTTGAAACACCCATGCCTGACTCTGTTGTGGGTAGCAACCGGAGAGATATTCGGGCGTTTAAATCGGGTGCGCGTTACTGGATAACAATGAGCTCGGACCCCTCCGAGGTTTGGGCCCGAGTCAGAAGGTTTTGGGAGATCAACAGCATTCAGCTTGAATCTGAGGGAGCCTATGAAGGGCTAATGGAAACAGTCTGGCTGTTACGGGAGGCAGAGGGCAAGGAAACTCGGGATAAATTTCGTATTCGTATAGAGCATGGCATGCACAGGGATTCATCCGAAATCTATTTGATGCATTTAGGTCTTCCCGCTGACGGGAGCGAACCACTAGACAGCGATAATCTGAACTGGAATGATCTCAAAGAGGATGATCAGCTGGCGATTGCCATGATGCAGGAGATAGCTGCATTCCTGATTGACACTGAGTATGAGGGGGCGCCCGCATCACTACTGGCGCAAAGTTTTTCCGGTTCTCCCAAGTCATCTTTTGGGGTAGATGAACACGGAAATACAGTGTTACTGCTTAATCTTGATTTTGAACGGGCCTGGGATGCGGTGGGTAAAGCCCTGGAAAATGCTAAGATCCTGGTGGATGACATGAATCGGAGTGTCGCTACCTACTACGTGAATTACTCTTCAGATTTGCAAAAAGAGGAGGAGAAAGCGGGTTTGCTCTCTTTTCTTAAGTTTGGCAAGGACAAGCCTGGCAAAAAACTTAGATCTATGACGGTAACGCTTACTGAAATATCCGGGAAAATAGCGGTAAAGGTGCAGTCTGATGATAAATCAGAAGACCGGAGTCTGCCAGAATCGCTACTGGCTGAGATCAAGAAAAATCTGATCTGATTTTGGGTATTACCGGTACACCTAAGTATAATTTTACAGGGTTATATTTACAGAGCGTTGGACGCTGGAGCGGCTGAATATTGTGCGAATTGCATCCCTGGGTAGTGGTAGTTCCGGCAATGCGTTACTGATTGAATATCAGGACACCCGCGTTTTAGTGGATTGCGGTTTCAGCCTAAAAGAAACCGAACGCAGGCTTGAACTGTTGGGTACAGGCGCTGAAAATATTGATGCGGTGCTTGTGACCCATGAACACGGCGATCATACCAAGGGAGTGGGTGCGTTAGCTCGTAAATATGGCTTGCGAGTTTTTCTGACCCAGGGTACCAGCAGACGTTCAAATTTAGGAAAAATTAGTTCACTGCATTTTATTAATACGCACCAGCCATTTATGATTGGAACAATGGGCATTCAACCGGTTGCCGTCCCCCACGATGCGGCGGAGCCTTGTCAGTTTGTCTTTGACTATGGAACAAAAAAGTTGGGGTTATTGACAGATTTGGGTAGTATTACGCCCTTTGTCAAGCGCCACTACTCGGGTTTAAATGCGTTACTGGTTGAGTGCAACCATGATCTTGCTATGCTCGAACAGGGACCCTATCCCAAAGCTGTACAGCGACGTATCAGTAGTGATTATGGGCATCTCAGTAATGAACAAACCTCTGCACTGCTGCAGAGTATTGATACGAGCAGTTTGGAGTGTCTGGTGCTGATGCATTTGAGTCGACAGAACAACTGTAGCCAACTGGCTCTGGACACCATAGTAGCGGCGACTGGTTGTGATGAAAACTGGCCTGTCATGGCTGACCAGGATCAGGGTTTTGACTGGCTGGAGTTATTTTAATAACTCAGTGGCAATATAGGGCAGGTAGTGCTCAATGCCTTATGATTATATTTTTTTGATACAGTAGATGGGAGACTGTAATGGACAAGCGTGAAGAACTTTATTCTGGTAAGGCTAAATCGGTATATACCTGCGATGATGAAAATCGGCTGATTTTACTGTTCCGTAATGATACCTCGGCCTTTGATGGTGCAAAGATTGAAAAGCTGGATCGCAAGGGCATGGTAAACAACAAATTCAATGCTTTTGTGATGGAAAAACTGGAAGCGGCGGGTATACCCACCCACTTTGACCGTCTGCTCTCTGATCAGGAGTCGCTGGTTAAAAAGCTTGAGATGATCCCGGTGGAGTGTGTGGTTCGAAATATCAGCACCGGCAGCCTCTGCAAAAGGCTGGGCGTCGCGGAAAATCTGGATCTTAACCCACCAACCTTTGAATTTTTTCTTAAAAACGATGAACTTCATGATCCGATGATTAACGATTACCACATTCTTACCTTCGGCTGGGCGGAGCAGGCTCATATAGATAGGATGAAGGAGTTGACTTTCGCGGTTAACGGTATACTCACGGAGCTGTTTTTAAGTGGTGATATGTTATTGGTAGATTACAAGCTCGAGTTTGGCCTATATGAGGGTAAAATCATTCTGGGAGATGAGTTTACCCCCGATGGTTGTCGAGTCTGGGACAAGAATACTCGGGAGAAGCTGGATAAGGATCGTTTCCGACAGAATTTGGGTAATGTGGTTGAATCCTATGAGCAGATCGGACAACGCCTGGGGCTGAAATTTGACTAGAGGAGCGTTTGACATAGGGTTGATCACTGTGGGAACAGCGAAATCCACCTTGAATCAACTTTTCCTCACTACGATGATCTAAGTCTGTCAGCCTCCTTCTAAGGTTAATATATGGGTCATAGTCTGAAGAGATATTGCAATATTCTTGCAATATCGGGTGATATTCTTACCGTTGCAGTGCCGGAACCCGCTGTTGGTGAAGGTGCTTCTGATATTGCGTTTGGCGACCTGGCCGTTGTGGAGAGTGCCCTGGACGAGGTGGCTAAAAGCACCAGGGCGCAGATTATCAGGCTCGAACGGGATCGAGTCGTGCTTCAGGTTTTTGGTGGAACCAAGGGTATTTCAACCCGATCACGGGTGCGTTTTCTGGGGCACCCGATGCGAGTCACCTATTCGGCCAATGTGCTGGGTCGAATCTTTAGCGGTTCGGGTGAGCCCATCGATGCCGGCCCAGACCTTGCCAATGACAACAAAACAGAGATTGCGGGGCCTACGGTCAACCCTGTGCGGCGAGTTGTGGCGTCCAACATGATCCGCACAGGCGTGCCGATGATCGATCTTTTTAATTGCCTGGTGGAAAGTCAGAAAATCCCAATTTTTTCTGTGGCAGGTGAACCCTATAATGCGCTACTCGCTCGCATCGGTATTCAGGCTGATGCAGATATCATTATTTTCGGTGGTATAGGGCTCATCTTTGACGACTACTATTTTTTCCGTACCTCCTTTGAGGAGGCGGGGATCTTTGATCGTACCTGCATGTTTGTACACCAGGCATCAGACCCTATTGTAGAGGGGTTGTTGGTGCCTGATATGGCATTGACGGTTGCTGAACGCTTTGCTGTGGAGGAAAATAAACGGGTGCTGGTGTTGCTGACCGATATGACAGCCTATGCTGATGGCCTGAAGGAGGTGGGTATTGCCATGGAGCATGTCCCTTCAAATAGGGGCTATATGGGTGATCTATATTCACAACTGGCACGCCGTTATGAAAAGGCCTGTGACTACCGGGGTGCAGGTTCAGTCACCATTCTTTCAGTCACCACCATGCCTGGAGATGATGTGACCCATCCGGTGCCCGACAACACAGGTTATATTACCGAGGGGCAATTTTATCTGCATGGTGGGGTGCTGGACCCCTTCGGTTCCCTCTCAAGACTTAAACAGCATGTGATAGGCACGGTGACCCGGGAGGATCATGCCCAGATCATGAATACCATGATCAGGTTCTATGCCGGGGCCAAAGATGCCCAGCAAAAGCAGGCCATGTCCTTTGAATTGTCCCCCTTTGACGAAAAACTGTTGAAGTTTGGCCGACTGTTTCTGGCACGCTTTATGGACATTAACGTCAGCATGATATTGGAAGATGCGCTAGATTTGTGCTGGGAAACGCTGGCAGAATGTTTTGATCCGGATGAGTTATTAATGAAAAAAGTATTGGTTGATCGGTATTTTCCGAAAAAAGAATTAAGGGAAGAATCTTTTACCACTCGATAAAATAGAGACCTGTATTCAATGGCCCATATACCCCTTAACAAGAGCGCATTGAATGGTGAAAGATCCAAGCTGAAAATTTATAGTCGATTTCTTCCTGCGCTTGATTTGAAAAGACGTCAGCTTATGGCTGAGCTGGTAAAGTGCCGTCGACAGCTGAGCGACACGCGGGAGGAGATGCAAGTGTTACGTCAAACTATTGAACAGCAGTTGCCCATGCTTGCTGATCGGCAGATGAAGTTGGATAACCTGCTTGTGCTTGAGCATGTTATATGGGATGAGGAAAATGTGGTCGGCGTCCGGCTGCCACGATTTTCCGAGGCGCGATTTGAAACAACTGATTACTCAATGTTGATGCGCCCACACTGGGTTGATAACCTGGTGCTTTTTTTGCGTGAGCAGGTGGTGCTTACTCTCAGGGAAAAAATAGAGATAAAAAGAGTTGCTCTCCTGGAAAAAGCGCTGCGCAAGACAACTCAGCGTTTGAACCTGTTTGAAAAGGTATTGATCCCCCGAACTCGCAGCAACATCCGCAAGATCTCCATTTTTCTGTCTGATGCTGAGCGAGCCGGGGTGGTTAGAGCAAAAATCACCAAGCGTAAACAGGAGGGTGCAGGTCATTGAGTATTGTATCGCTCAGTAAGGTTACACTTGTCGGTTTGGCAGATGAAAAAACTGAACTACTTGAGCAGCTTCAAAAGCTGGGTTGCCTGCATATTATCCCGCTGGCTACCCCCCGGGATGAGCTGGGTAGCGAAGTATCAGATAAGCCCGATGAGTTTAATCATGCATTAAAATATCTACTGAACTGTCCTCGCAAACATCGTCAGATCAAAAATCGGAAGTCGCTTGACGCGAAATCGATCGTACAGGAGATCAACTGGGTCAGGGGCAAAGAGCGAGCATTGCTGAATCAGAAAGATCATCTGCTGGCAGAGCAGGAGAAATTGAGGCCTTTTGGGCAGTTTGAAATGCCTTCTGAACAGGAGCTTGGGGGGCACCGGCTCTGGTTTTATAAGTTACCACACTATCGGTTAAAAGAGGTTGTTGGCTCCGAGTTGATCTGGCAGGTAGTGGCACGTGACCATACTGATACTTACCTGGTTGTCATCGCTGAACGCGAACCCGTAAAAGAGGTGCCTGCAGCGAGTATCCAGTTAATAGGAACCTCCATGGTACAGCTTGAGGAGGAGCTGGAAGAGATAGATCTTGAGCTGGACAGTTTGGCTCTCGAAAGAGAATCACTGACCCGTTGGATCCTTCTGCTTCAGTGGCATCTGAAAGAGATATTTGATCAAGCTTCCAGGAATCATGTCGCGAAGCAAACGTTGGATGCCGATGATATATTTGCCCTGCAAGGCTGGGTGCCGACAGATCAACACGACAGCTTGTACGCTATGTCCAGAGAAAAGAGTTGTGCGCTATTAATCGAAGAACCCGATGAGGCGGACAAGCCACCCACCCTGTTAAAAAATCCTGAGGCATTGGCGGGTGGGCAGGAGGTGGTCAACTTTTATCAGGTGCCTGGATACAGGAGCTGGGATCCATCCAGGGTTGTATTTTTCTCCTTTGCCCTGTTTTTCGGTATCATTTTGTCGGATGCGGGTTACGGGTTACTCTTTGGTATTATGATTCTGTTTTTCTGGAAGAAAATGGGAGAAACCACTAAGGGTAAACGATTGCAGATGATGGCCGCAACGCTAGCTGGAATGACACTATTATGCGGAGTTTTTGCTGGTAGCTACTTTGGTGAATCACCCCCTTTTACATGGCTTGAAGCTTTGCAGCTTTATAATGTGAATGATTTTGATGCTATGATCCGCCTCTGCATCGTGATTGGGGTGGGGCATGTGGTGTTAGCCAATGTGGTGGTTCTCTGGCGGCATCGGGGGCTACCCAGTATGGGGCCGCCAGCGGGCTGGATAGCGATATTGTGTGGCGGGCTTGGGTACTGGTTAACTATCGATGAAGATGGCTTTGGCTCGCCCCTGTTTTTTCCAGCTTTAATGACAGCAGGCTGTCTATTAATACTGCTTTTTAGCAGTGATCGGGGCTGGTCAAAACCGTCAGACTGGCTTTGGCGTTTGCTCGAGGGGTTGCTGGCCCTGTCCAGTTTGTCAAAGGCATTTGGTGATGTGCTCAGCTACCTCAGGCTTTTTGCGTTGGGACTGGCCGGTGCATCCCTGGCTATTACCTTTAATCAGCTTGCGTCCCAGGTGGCAGAGTCTGTGCCGGGTATAGGGGTATTGTTGCAGGTTTTAATTCTTATTCTTGGGCATCTGCTTAACTTTGTGCTGGCGGTAGTCAGCGGTGTTATTCACGGGCTGCGCCTTAATCTGATCGAATTTTATAACTGGAGCCTTTCTGATGAAGGCTATGCTTTTCAACCCTTTGTAAAACAAGAGGTGACCCCTTGGAAAACCCCCTGATATTGACACTTGGCTGGATAGGACTTTATGCCCCCATGGCACTTGGAGCGATAGGCAGTATGATTGGTTGTGCCATTGCCGGGCAGGCGGCCTGTGGGGCACTACTTGATGCAGAAACTGGTCATGGGCGTTATATTGGAATATCGGCCATGCCCTCTTCACAGACAATTTATGGGATCGTGGTTATGTTCTCATTGAATCGACCGGTCACACCAGAAAATTCAGGCGCACTTTTTGCCATTGGAACGCTGGCGGGGCTGGCGCTGCTAGTGAGTGCTGTTCGACAGGGTGGGTGCTGTGCCAGCGCCATCAATGTTTCAAAAAGCAAACCGGAAGTCTTTGGCCTTTCCGTAGCGCCAGCGGCCATTGTGGAGGGTTTTGCCGTATTTGCTTTTATATTTGCGCTGGTAATCAGTGGAGGCATTGCGCCCTGAATCTTTTGATAGTTCGCTAATAGATGGTAAGGACATGAATAAGCACAATACCGATACTGGTGATGCACCACACATTGCGTCCGGGGTGCAAAAACTGATCGATAAATTACATGGTCAGGGCGTGGAAAAGGGCCGGTCCGATGCGCAGGCTATCACCTCTGATGCTCAACGTCGGGCAGACTGGATTATCAAGCAGGCCGAAGCGGAGGCTCAGGCATTATTAACCAGGGCTCAGCATGAGGCCGCTCAGTTACGAAAATCTGGTGGTGCTGCGCTGAAAATAGCAAGCCGTGATATACAGATTCAAATTAAGGATAGTTTGTTGCAGGGTTTTGCCAGGCAGTTGAACCGTGTGGTTACACAGCAGCTCAAGGATACTGAGTTTCTGGGGCAGTTAATCCTGGCAGTAGCACGCGATGAAACGCAGGATATGAATCTAAACACTCGGGGTGGGGTGGAACTGCTGGTACAGGGCACTGCGGCAGGTGACTCTCAGAGCGGGTTTGATGACTTCGTGCGCTCCTTTGCAACGGGTGTGCTGCAGGAGGGAGTTGAAATAAAGATAGGACTTAGCGGAGCTGGTCTGCAGGTGCGGCTGGTTGAGGAAAATATTGAAATCGACCTGACAGATGATGCGATCACTGAGTTGTTGCTGGCCTATGTGCAGCCAAGAATACGTGACATGCTTGAAGGGGCGATTTGAGCTTGTGACTACATCAGATCTCGGACGACAGGAGAGGCCTGGTGGGTAGCAATAAGTACTATACACTGATGGCCAGTCTGCCCGGCCTATCTCAGCCTTTTCAGCTGCGCCATGTGCCGATTAGCAGGCTTAAACTTTATCAACGATTACATATGCTTGAAGAGGATGATGCCAGGCGTTTACATTGGATAATGCGGTTGATGTGGTGGGAGGAGCAGAGCCACGAAACGCAGATTGATGAAGTGGTGAGTCTGCGTATGCAGGAGATTGAGATAAAACTGGCTGATCAATCATTGCTGGAATTTATTCGTTGGCAACTGCGCTTGAGAATGGTGATTGGAGCATTGAGGTTGAGGCAACAAAATATACAGTTGCCGACAATCAACTTTCTATGGGGCTATAAAGATTTGCACCGATTACTGCTTGAAAACTGGGAATTGCCCGTTTTTGGTCTTGAATACCAATACCCATTTCTTGCCGAGGTGTCAGCTTTGCTGAAGAGCCGTCAAAGTCTTGCTGTAGAACGCCTGATCCTTGATCAGGTCTGGAAAAAAATAGCTCGCTGTTCAGAGGGTCATTATTTTGATTTTGAAGCGGTTATATTCTATGTGCTGCGTTGGCATATGGCCGCACGCTGGGCCAGTTACGAAAGAAAAAGAGCGATGAGACGGTTTGATCAGATGGTGGAAACAATGTTGACAAGTAGTGTAAACATAGAGCCGGCTCTTTGATTATGGTCTACAGCTATAAATTTTCCTGAACAAGTATGGATGAAGAGGGTTGGAAATTTGATGTCTGGACAGATGGGAAGTGCAAGAGTGGTTGCAGTTCGGGATGATATAGTGACCATTGAAACTGTTCCGGATTCTGATGGTAAAATGCCAGCGTTGGTCAAGAATGAGGTGGTTTATATCTGCCCTACCCGTAGTGAGAACCAAGTAGCACATCGGGAACGCTTGAAGTCCGAGGTGCTGCGTATTCGTGGGAATGTTGCCGATGTACAGGTTTTTGAAGATACGCGGGGTATCGCTATCGGTGACCCAGTGGAGCAAAGCGGGGAGCTTTTATCGGTAACACTCGGTCCAGGTTTGCTGGGGCAGGTTTATGACGGATTGCAGAATCCTTTAGAAGTGATCGCCTCCGGCCATGGTTTTTTTCTGCCCAAAGGGTTAGATATTGACGCGGTGGATGTGAATAAAATTTGGCACTTCAGTCCAAAAGTAAGGGCGGGGGATAAAGTCAAGGCGGGGGATATATTGGGCACAGTCCAGGAGGGGCGCTTCGTGCATAAGATAATGCTGCCCTTTAACTGGGATGGTTTTTATCGGGTTTGCTGGGTGCAGGAGGGTAGTTTTCCGGTAACCGCCGCTGTAGTGGGGCTTGAGGACAGTCATGGTGCTGAGCATGAGTTAAGCATGACGCAGCGTTGGCCTGTACGTCGTCCGGTGACGGAAAATATACTCAAGAAAAAATACAGTGAGCGTCTTTATCCGCATGAGCCATTGGTGACCACCCTGCGCTTAATCGATACCTTTTTTCCTGTGGCACGTGGCGGGACAGCCTGTATCCCAGGACCTTTTGGTGCGGGCAAAACAGTGTTGCAACACCTGATTTCCAGACACTCAGATGTCGATATCGTTATTGTGGTTGCTTGTGGTGAAAGGGCTGGAGAGGTGGTTGAAACCATTACCGAATTTCCGCAGTTGTCAGATCCAAAAGGCGGAACTCTTATGGATCGAACCATTATTATCTGCAACACCTCTTCGATGCCAGTAGCCGCACGCGAGGCCTCTATATACACAGGCATTACTCTGGGGGAGTATTATCGGCAGATGGGTTACCAGGTATTGCTGCTTGCTGATTCTACCTCCCGCTGGGCCCAGGCAATGAGGGAAACTTCTGGGCGCTTGGAGGAGATCCCGGGCGAGGAAGCCTTTCCGGCCTATCTGGATTCAGCGGTACGCTCTGTTTATGAGCGTGCAGGTGTTATTCGCTCTAATGACGGTAGCACAGGTAGCTTGACTATAATTGGTACAGTCTCACCAGCAGGAGGGAATTTTGAAGAGCCGGTGACCCAGTCAACACTGCGTACTGTTAAAGCTTTTTTGGGGTTGAGTGCGGACCGTGCTTACAAGCGTTATTATCCGGCGGTTGACCCGTTGCTTTCCTGGTCGCGATATCTTGAACAACTGGGGGGCTGGTATCGAAAAAACCTGGGTACGGACTGGGTGGCTAATGTTGAACGAATGAGCAATCTTCTGGCGGAAGGAGATCAGGTGTTGCAAATGATGCAGGTGACAGGAGAAGAGGGTGTATCCCTGGAGGATTTCCTGACCTATCAGCGGTCAGTGTTTCTCGATATGGTTTATCTGCAACAGGATGCTTTTGATCAGGTCGATGCCTCGACCTCTCTTTCCAGGCAGCAGGATATGTTTGTGTTGATTACAGATTGTGTCACTGAGGTAAAAAAGTTTCCAGACAAAGAGGGGGTGCGAGATTATTTTTCTAAACTGACCAACCTGTTTAAAAATCTAAATTATGAGCCGGTCGGGTCCCATGACTATCATCAGTTCAGAAGAGAGATTGAATGCTTGAGAAAAGCCTGATTGCTGGAGGTGTGTTCATCTTATAGTGAACTAACTGAGTTATGGTGAGCTAATTGGGCAAAAAATTTGCCAAATTGCTCAAGAATAGGTAGCTTATGCGCTGCTCCGTAGGGGGAGCCTTGATGAGTGCAATTACAAAAAGGTGTGGATACTAAATGACTGGAACTTTGTTGCATCAGGGTTTGACTTTGCTGGCATATGGCATGGGGGTTGTGTTCCTGTTTTTGACGATGTTGGTGGGTGCGACCAGCCTGATGTCCTGGCTTGTTATGCGGTATGCTGGGCCTGAAGAGCTACAGTCTGAAATAATGCCGCCCAGAAAGCGACCTCAGCAAACTGATCAACAACTCACGAGCGTTATATCGGCGGCGATACACCACTATCGCACACGCCATAAAAAACGCCCTTAATTTACTACAAACCAGGTAGGGTCCCAAAAATCATGAGTGAAGTGAAGAAGCCTCTCGGCATTACCGATGTTGTATTACGGGACGCGCACCAATCGCTTTTGGCTACGCGAATGCGGCTTGATGATATGCTGCCCATTGCAGAAAAACTGGATCAGGTTGGTTTCTGGTCGCTTGAAAGTTGGGGTGGAGCCACTTTTGATTCATGTATCCGTTACCTTGGAGAAGATCCCTGGGATCGCCTTCGTGAAATGAAGGCGGCCATGCCAAACACGCCGCAGCAGATGCTGTTTCGTGGCCAAAATATTCTGGGTTACCGGCACTATGCCGATGATGTAGTAGAAAAATTCGTGGAGCGAGCGGCGGTTAATGGCATCGACATATTTCGTGTATTTGACGCCATGAACGACATGCGCAACCTGGAAACGGCGATCAGTGCTGTGATTAAACAGGGGAAACACGCTCAGGGAACCATCTCCTATACAGTGAGCCCGGTGCATACTATTGATATGTGGGTACAGATGGCGAAGGATGTCGAGTCCATGGGTGCCGACTCTATCTGTATCAAGGATATGGCAGGATTGCTACGCCCCTACGTGGGCTTTGAGCTGGTCACCCGGTTAAAGGCGGCACTGACTATTCCTGTGCATATGCAGTGTCACGCAACAACAGGCCTATCCACCGCCACGATTGTTAAATGTGTGGAGGCAGGTATCGATAATGTAGACACCTCAATTTCATCCATGAGTATGACCTATGGTCATTCACCCACCGAATCAGTGGTTGCTATCTTTGAGGGCAGTGAGCGTGATACTGGGTTGAATTTGGGATTGCTTGAGGAGATAGCAGCCTATTTCAGAGAGGTCAGGAAAAAATACAAGAAGTTTGAGGGTTCGCTCAAGGGTATCGATTCACGCATCCTGATCGCCCAGGTTCCCGGTGGTATGTTAACCAATATGGAAAGTCAGCTTAAAGAGCAGGGTGCAGGTGACCGGATTGATGAGGTGCTTGAGGAGATTCCAAGGGTTCGTCAAGACCTGGGGTATATACCTTTAGTGACCCCGACATCGCAAATCGTGGGTACCCAAGCGGTGCTGAACGTGCTGACGGGTGAACGATACAAAAGTATTACCAAAGAAACAGCCGGGGTATTGAAAGGCGAGTACGGTAAAACAGCTGCGCCTGTGGATGCAGACCTGCAGGCCAAGGTGCTCAAGGGTGAACAGCCCATTACCTGCCGTCCTGCGGATCTTCTACAGCCTGAGATGGAAAAACTTACAGCAGAACTTAGCGTACTGGCAAAGGAGAAGGGTTTTACCCTGGCCGAGGCCGAAGTGGATGATATTTTGACCTACGCACTGTTCCCGCAGATTGGACTCAAATTTCTGGAGAACAGAGGAAACCCGGACGCATTTGAACCCGTGCCGGGTGCGGAGGAGGAACTGGCAATATCGGCACCTGTGGCGGCCAAGCCGGCGGGATCCGAACAGGAAGTTTATACAGTTAAGGTTAATGGCCAGCAGTATGTGGTCGAAGTCAGTGAAGGGGGTGAAGTTGGGTCAATCCAGCCGACTCAGCCGAGCGAGCGGCTAGAGGCACCGTCGACTGGCGATGAAAAATTGGTGCAAGCGCCATTGGCAGGGAATATTTTTAAGGTCAATGTGGATGTGGGTGACCAGGTGGAACAAGGTGACGTCATCATCATACTGGAAGCCATGAAAATGGAAACCGAGGTGCGTGCTATAGATAGCGGTGTGGTAACGGCTGTTATGACCAAGGTGGGTGATACCGTTATTGTTGGGGAAACCCTTTTGACCTTAAACTGATAAGGCCGATTTAATGAACGCATTACTGGGTTTGTGGCAGGACTCTGGCTTTTATCAGATATCGCCGGGCCAGATCTTAATGATGGCAGTGGGGTTGTTGCTGCTTTTTCTGGCCATTAAAAAAGGGTTTGAGCCGCTGTTGCTGGTGCCTATCGGTTTTGGGGCGCTACTGGTGAATATCCCAGGGGCGGGTTTCAGTGATGCTCCAGTTTACGATGCGCTAGGCCACCTGACATCGCCAGGGGGTATACTTTATTACATCTATGAGATTGGTATCTCCACGGGTGTATTCCCTCTGATTATATTTATGGGGGTGGGGGCGATGACAGATTTTGGCCCTCTGCTGGCCAATCCAAAAACACTGTTTTTAGGCGCTGCAGCCCAGTTTGGTATCTTTGCGACGGTGATTGGTGCGGTGGGGCTGTCCATGACAGGGGTGATAGATTTTAGTATCGCAGAAGCTGCTGCCATAGGTATTATTGGCGGGGCTGACGGGCCGACGGCAATCTTTGTTGCTAGTAAGCTGGCGCCCGATCTTCTGGGAGCGATTGCTGTCGCGGCCTATTCCTATATGGCACTGGTTCCCCTGATCCAGCCACCCATTATGCGTGCGCTGACCAGCAAAGAAGAGCGGCAGATCGAGATGAAGCAGCTCAGGCATATTACAGTACTTGAGAAAATCTTGTTTCCGTTGTTACTGTTGCTTTTGGTGGCCTTGTTTCTACCCTCCGCAGCGCCATTGCTGGGCATGTTTTGCCTGGGAAATCTGATGCGTGAAAGCAGGGTGGTAGATCGTCTCAGTGATACCACACAAAATGCACTCATTAATATTGTAACGATTTTTCTAGGTCTTGGCGTGGGTTCAAAGCTCAGCGCCGATAAATTTCTGGATGTCAAAACGCTGGGTATTTTGTTGTTGGGTATCATCGCCTTTTGTATCGGTACAGCCACTGGGGTGCTGATGGCCAAGCTGATGAATCGCTTATCAAAAAATCCGATCAACCCGTTGATCGGGGCTGCAGGTGTTTCCGCTGTGCCTATGGCTGCACGTGTTGCTAACAAGGTAGGCCTTGAAGCCAATCCCAATAATTATCTTCTAATGCATGCTATGGGCCCCAATGTGGCGGGTGTGATCGGTTCGGCGGTCGCTGCTGGTGTGATGATCAGTCTGGTCGGCGGATAAACAGGGGGGCTGTCTCTCCAGGGGTGTCTCTTTGTGGTCTACCCCTGGCTTGTTGTGGCGGATGGGGCCTTAGTTACCCTGGTGCAGGCCAGCGGGTTGCGCAGTGCCTACTCTAACTCTTGATCATCACAGGGCTTTACCCAGAGGCTGATCTTTCCTAGCCAGTCTAGATGTGCGGTGTTGGCTTTCAGTAGCCGAAGAGCTGCGGGAAGCTTGTGTATCTCGTCCGGTTGCTGGCACCCTATAAAGATTTCAACGTCAATTTTGTTGTTCAGATAGTGCAGCTTGGTCTGTTGAATTTGACCCGGTATTGGGTTGGACCCCCACAGTGTTTTCAACTCATCGAGTACCGCCTCTCTTAGCGGTAGTAGACGCCCCCTGTTTTCGATTAGATTATCGTCTTCGGCATCAATATGGTAGGTGAGGTCACGGATATAATCGTATCTGTTGAGCAACTTTTTATGAACCCATTCACCGATCTGGTGCCCTTCAGAGACACTAATCTCAGGGTTTACCAGAATATGCAGGTCCAGGAATACGTCCTGGCCCATACGCCGGGTTCGCAGATCATGCACTCCACGCACGCCTTCATGCTGTAAAATAAAGCCTTTAATCTCTTCGGTTTTCTCAGGAGTCAGCCCAGTATCCACAAGCTCCTCCAGGCTTTCATGGGCCAGTTGCCAGCCAATTTTTGCGACAATAATGGCTACTGCAATAGCTGCGGCACTATCTAACCAGGGAACGCCCAGCATAGCTCCGGCAACGCCCACCAGAACCAGAATTGAGGAGAAAGCATCGGTTCTACTGTGCCAGGCGTTAGCGATAAGCAGGTTGGACCTTAACTGTTCTCCAGCACGCTTGGTGTAACGGAAAATCCACTCTTTGCTGAAAACAGAAATAGTGGCTACAACCAGAGTAGGCCAGCCCGGAACAGGGGTTGGCTCGGCCTCATACAGAATGATGGCGTTGCTATAGGCCAGGGCGAGAGCCACTGTAATCAGGATGCCGCCCAGTATTACCGTCCCCAGTGTTTCAAAGCGCGCATGTCCATAGGGGTGCGCATCATCAGGGCCGTGGTGTGAGATGCGGGTGATGATCAATACAAAAATATCAGTGACCATGTCTGATAAGGAGTGTATGCCATCAGCCACAAGGGAGTAGGAGTAAAAGAGTAGGCCGACAATGATTTTTGCGATGCCCAGGATAGTGTCGAGGGCCATCCCCACCAGGGTTACTTTTTGTGCTATTTGTGCGGGTTCTGTCAGGGGACTATTCATAGCTCTAATTTTAATATTAGTAGGGAGCCTGTTGCATATCTTGCTCTGAAGTAATCTGTTGTGCGAAGGTCTCAGGTGGCAACTCTCTCGGCAATTATAACCGCTGTATCTGGTGTGTCAGAATTAAATTATCTCCGATAGCGATACGCTTTTTCCACAGTTAGTTTTCTATGGCAATAAAATTGTTTGTGTAATAGGTGTAACCCATTGATCTATTTTGTAACCATATGATAACTATGGATATATCTATTGTTTGATTTTTGATCGATTTGGAAGAAGCCTAGAAACCACAAGGTTTCCAGATTTTAGTACGCAAGTTACCCCCATAGTTATCCACAGAATTTGTGGGTAACTATGGGATGAGAGGGACGATTACCCCGCAGCGTTGTTTGTTTGTATTTTGGTGCTGCTGCTTCAGGCCCACTGTTATTATCCTGAACTGGAATATACCAGGAGCCAATGAACGCTGGCTGGGGTAGCTCTTGGTTGGGTAGTCGAGCTAATGCTTATCTCCGGTAGTTCTCTCCCGTAACTGATGCAGAGGTTCCATATCCCTGGCATCTTGAAGTCGTTTCCGATCAGCCTCTACCTCGGTCAGGGCTTGTGCAGGCTGAATGGATTTCATGCAGCGTAGTGTTAGTTTATGGTATTCCTGTGTGGCTCTTTTTTTCCAGTTGATATCTTGCTCGCAAAGCTGACGCATAATTTTCGCCGGGGTGCCGCCGATCAGTGTGCGAGGAGGACAGTTGAATTTTGCTTTTACAAAACTGGTTGCGGCGACAATAGAATATTCGCCTATCAGTGCGCCATCCATGATCACGGCGTTCATGCCTACCATTACATTTTTGCCGATATGGCAGGCGTGAATGATAGCGCCATGTCCGATATGCCCGTTCTCCTCGATAACAGCATCGATCTTGGGAAAACTGTGCAGTACGCAGGTATCCTGAATATTACTTCCTTGATGGACAATAATTCTGCCAAAATCCCCACGTAGGGATGCGGCGGGCCCAACATAGCAATGATCGCCTATGATGACATCACCGATCAGTATCGCCGAGGGGTGGACGTAGGCGCTGGGGGAAACAACCGGTGTTAAACCTTCAAAGCTATATATTTGCATGGGTGAGGCTTCCTGTTTATAGAGCGAATCTTTAATCAGTCAAAGTAATTCTGGGGAAGCTTATATGCCAAAGGGTATCACTACTGGTAGGTGCAGAGGTAGGCTGTTTCGACATCGACTTTCAGAGAAAATATTTGGTTAGCTTCCACCATAAAACTTTCACCTTGGGGAAATGTTTGCCAGCGGTCACTCCCAGGTAATTGAACGGTTAATTGTCCGCTGATTATGGTCATGGTTTCCTTCTGACTGGTATCAAACTGGTACTCTCCAGCCATCATTACACCAACAGTGGCGGGTAGAGTTTGGGTCTGAAAACCTATCGATTTAACCCTGTTATTGAAATATGAGTTAACGGTTAGCATCTCAGCGCTCCTGCGGTGTGAATAAATATTGAAGGGTCTGAGATTCTACCTTACCAGTAGTAATAAAGGTGAGCTTTCTGGTCAAATTATGGTGCTGGTAGCGGGTATAATCCACATTTAATTTTTACCGTTTGAGCGGTGACCGGGTAATTTTTTTACACAGATGTTTTTGTTGCGTTCATTTATTGCAATAATGGGCAACCGACTTTTGGCCTGTAGACCTATGACCCCGATTCTTGAAGTTCGTAATCTTCGTAAGTTATTTAAACAGCTGGTGGCTGTAGATGGGATCTCATTTGAGATGCCGCCTGGGATCTGTTTTGGTCTGTTAGGGCCTAATGGTGCCGGAAAAACAACCACTATTGAGATGATTGAAGGGATTACCGAGCCGACTAGCGGTGAAATTCTTTATCGGGGTAAACCAAGAGATAAGAACTTTTCTTTAGAGGCAGGGATCCAGTTTCAAGCCACTTCGGTGATGGAACACTTAACCTCAAGAGAGATTTTAAAACTTTTTCATAGCCTCTATCCCAAAGCGATGCCCCTGCCTGAACTGATCGAATTGTGTGAACTTGAACCGTTATTGGAACAGATGACTACGCATCTGTCTGGGGGGCAAAAACAGAGGCTCATGTTTGCACTTTCAATCATCAATAATCCAGAAATTGTTTTTCTTGATGAGCCTACAACAGGGCTGGACCCACAATCGAGACGTAATCTGTGGAGGCTAATTGAACGCATCAAAGGCCAGGGAAAAAATGTAGTGTTGACCACGCACTACATGGATGAGGCCGAAATTCTTTGTGATTACCTGGTTATTATTGATCATGGCAAGGTCATTGCTGAGGGCGCTCCCGAGGCGTTGCTGCAGGAGCATTTTAACCATTGCTATGTCTGTATCGATAGTGCAGATTTTGATGCTGCAAATAAGCCTTTTAACGAGCCGGTAGTGCAGCGCAATGGTCATGTTGAGATCTTGAGTCGTTCAGTGGAGGCCACCTTGCAGAGTCTGATACAGCATAATGTCGGGCTCAACTCGCTAAAGGTGCGCAACCCTACATTGGAGGATCTATTCCTGAAACTAACTGGGCATAATTTGCGTGAATAGCATGGACAGGAAAATGGAGATATGCTGAAAATAATTGGTGGGTTGTTTGTCGCGCGAACTAAAGAGTTTTATCGTGACAGGGCGACACTGCTCTGGTCGATATTTTTCCCGATCTGCCTGGTGGCAGCGATCAGTCTTACTTTGTCAGATGGTGATCAGAAGATATTCCGAGTGGGCATTTACGGTGCGACAGAGCAAGCTTCGCTTGAATATAAGCTGCTGGATGAAGCCTATATTACCAAGATTAACTACAAAAATTTTGATAAGGCGTTAGAGCGAATTCGGCACCATCAAATTGATCTGCTGCTATCTACTGAACACCCTGGCTATTACTGGATCAACAAACAGTCGGCGAGGGGCAGGGCCACTGAGCAACTATTGCTGGCTACCTCCCAGGGTAGTTATGTTCGACAGGCTGTTGAGGGTCGTGATGTGCGCTATATCGATTGGGTTATCCCGGGGATTCTGAGCATGAATGTTATGTTCGGAGCCCTGTTTGGTATCGGTTTTGTGATAGTGCGTTATCGAAAAAATGGTGTATTAAAAAGGTTGCAAGTGACTCCTGTCACGGCGCTGCAGTTTTTAACAGCGCAGGTATTGTCCCGTTTGACAGTGCTGATGATTACTATAACCCTGGTCTATGCTGCTTGTAATTTCTTTCTCGATTTTATGATGTTAGGCAGTTACCTGAATCTGGCGCTGGTAGCGTTTCTGGGTATTTTTGCAATGATCGCCTTTGCGTTGATTATAGCCAGCCGAACCGCCAGTGAAGAGCTTGCGAACGGTTTGCTTAATTTTGCCAGCTTTCCAATGATGTTGCTTTCAGAGGTCTGGTTTTCCATGGAAGATGCTCCCAACTGGTTGGTGACGGTGTCTAATATCTTTCCCTTAACCCATATGGTCAAGTCTGCGCGAGAAATTATGCTCAATGGAGCGGATCTGGCGAGTGTCGCTTATCATCTTTGGATGTTGCTGGCCATGTGTGTCATTTTTCTGCTAATTGCCTCGATGCTGTTTCGCTGGAATGAACAGTAGCTGTGGTTAACATCAAACTCTGTGCAATATCAACGTTGGCTATTTTTCCACCAATGATGAGAGCTTTATACGAGAGATGATTTTGATTCCAGGCAAGGCGTAAAAGCGCGCAAAGAGGGACGACTGTATGGATGTAGGAGCAGGATGCCATAGCCGAGTTACACAGTTGTTTAGTAATTGCTTGCAGGCACTTATGCTTTAGTAAAATGACCAATTGAGCAGAGCGAGTGCTTTGGGTTCATTTTCAAAGAAAGAAATCTTGGTGGGCTCACCCCGGGTAAACATAGATAGAAGTTAGGAAATCCTGGTTTGGCCGCAGGCCAATTGCATTTTTGGCATAAGCTCGATCGCTTGCGGCCAAGTAGCGCTTTGCGAAGGAATTTTTTTACAGCGCTGGAGAAAAATGGCTCTCGTGCAAGGGTCTCCAAGATGAATGATTGAGAAAAAAATATTGGTTCTTGTTGAAAATGTGCCATGCTATTATTTGTTATCTATGACCTAAGAGCATAGAGTTCGGTATAAATTGACAAATAGATATTTACTTTAGACAGGAGACGCTTGAATGCATAACGTGTTAGTCGTGGATGATTCTCCCTCAATGCGATCCATGATCTCCTTAACCCTGGGGCAGGCTGGATATCAAACGAGTGAGGCCGTGGATGGGGTTAAGGCTTTAGTCGCTGCACGAGAAGACCCCTTTGATCTTGTCATCACTGATATCAATATGCCAGAGATGGACGGAATACAGCTTATTAAGGAGTTAAGAGGTATTAAGCAGTATAAGTTTACGCCCATTTTAGTGCTTACTACTGAATCAGGAACCGATATGAAGATGAAGGGGAAGGCAGCTGGAGCCACTGGCTGGATTGTGAAACCCTTTGATCCTGATAAACTGTTATTTGCTCTGTCCAGAGTTTTAGATTAATACAGTAGGCAGATGATCTGCCAGGGCCCACAGCACCGGCGGTAATTGTATTGATCTGCACTGTTTGGCTCTTTGCTGCCAATCAAAGGCTTGGTGTATATAGGGGAAACAGAAAAGGGCAGGGCTTTTAGTCCCTGGCTAATAATATATTGCACAGCCGCGTGCTCAAAGTTTACTTGAGTTTTCCAATACTCTTCTACAGGAAAATAGAATGTTTGATGATGAAGATATGGACGAAATTAAGCAGATCTTCGTTGAAGAAAGCAACGAGGGACTGGATGTTATGGAGTCCGGGCTACTTGAGCTAAAACCAGGTTCTTCTGACTCAGAAACCATCAATAATATTTTTCGTGCTGCCCACTCCATAAAGGGAGGGGGTGGGACCTTCGGTTTTACTGAAATTGCAGACTTTACTCATGGGGTGGAAACTCTGCTAGACCAGGTGCGTGATGGCTCTCGAGAAGTTACAGAAGATATTGTTCAGTTATTTTTGGAGTGTGTCGATTGTCTCAGGGGTATGTTGCAAGCTATCAATGATGGAGCAGACTATGATAGTGAAAGAGCTGCACAACTTTCTTCAAGAATACAAGTCTTTCTGAATCAAAACTCGGAGCAGGATTTGCCCTCTGAATCGGCTAATGAAAGCTTGCTTGTAGAGGCTGGCAAAGAACAGGATTCTCCGATTATTGTTCGCCACTGGATTATATATTTCAAACCCAACTCTGATGTCATCAAGGGAGGTAATGAGCCGTATCGCATCTTTCGTGAGTTGGCAAAACTAGGCAAGTTAGAAGTTAAGGCCGATCTTGAAGGGGTGCCGGATTTCACCAAAATTGATCCAGAAAGTTGTTATTTAGCCTGGGATCTGACACTGGTTACCGAGGTAAACGAAGAGGAGATTGATGAGCTATTTTCATGGGTTTATGATGAGTGTGCGTTAACTATTCGAGAAAAAGCGGATGAAAAAGAAAAGGATGACGAACCACTCGTAGTCACTGAAACCGTTGCCGAAGACAAAGTTAGTGCGGCCATACCTGTTGAAAATGCTGCGGTGCCACAAATGGCCCAGTCCCCGGCCCCGGAAGTGAATAAAAAAAGCAAAGGCGCGGCTAATAGCGATTCAGGATCAGTTCGAGTCAGTATCAGTAAAATTGACAGTTTGCTAGACCTGGTGGGAGAGCTGGTTATTACGCAGTCTATGCTGGCCAGATTTGGCAAGGAAGAGTTCGGTGAAGATTCGCTGGAGGAGCTTATAGACGGCCTGGAACAGTTGGGTCGTAATACCCGTGAGCTACAGGACAGCGCCATGCAGATTCGCATGTTGCCGATCAAAGTAGTTTTTAGTCGGTTTCCGCGTTTGATACGAGATCTTGGTTCAAAGCTCAACAAGAAGATCCATCTGGATATCCAGGGTGAAACCACTGAGATAGACAAGTTGGTTATGGAGAAAATAGGTGATCCACTCGTCCATCTGGTACGTAATTCTGTGGATCATGGGATTGAACCGATTGAGGTCCGGCGGTCATTAGGCAAGCCTGAGATGGGCACTATAACATTATCAGCCACACAGGAAGCAGGCAATGTGGTTATCACTATCGGCGATGATGGTGCTGGTCTCAATAAAGATAAAATCCTTAAGAAAGCTATAGAAAAAGGGCTTGTTACCCCCAATGATCAGCTCACAGACGAAGCTATTTATAATCTGATATTTCAACCCGGATTTTCCACAGCAGATACCGTAAGTGCCCTTTCTGGCCGAGGTGTAGGTATGGACGTTGTACAACGAAATATCTCAGATCTGGGCGGCCGTGTAACTATCAAGTCTGAAGCGGGCGTTGGTAGCGAAATTATTGTAAGGCTTCCTTTAACGCTGGCGATTATGGAGGGGCAATTAGTGCGAGTGGGTGATGCCGTTTACATTATTCCTCTGCTATCTATCATAGAGTCAGTGCTCGTTGATGTTAATGATCTGAATTTAATTGGTCAAGGTTTGCTTGTCTACCACTTTCGTGGTGAGCATATACCCATTATAAGTTTGGGTGAGCAGGGCTGTTTCGGCTCAAGGTGTAGTGCGGATAATATTAAACAGCTAGAAAATAAACTGCTAATTATTTGTGAATTTGGTGGTGCGAAAATGGGTCTTCTTGTAGACAGTTTAAGTGACCAGCAACAGGTGGTAATAAAAACGCTGGAAACCAATTTCCAGAAAAGACAGGGGTTGTTGGGGGCCACAATTTTAGGCAACGGGAAAGTGGCCTTGATTCTTGATATGGGTGGTTTGGCGGCGTCTTTCATGCGTAGCAATGAGCACAAATCAATCAGCCAGGTGGTTACAGCGTAACAGTGGCACATTAATTACTCAGGTATAAAAAATTAGTAGGTAGGTGAAGCTATGGTTAATACGGTGGTATCTGCGAAAGCAGATTTAAGTATAGGCAGTATGAATGATGAGGATGCTGAAGAGTATTTAACCTTTTATCTTAATTCTCAGGAATATGGTATTGAGATATTAAAGGTACAGGGGATTCAGGGTTGGGCACCGGTAACAAAAATACCTAACACGCCGGAGTACGTTTTGGGCGTGATTAACCTGCGTGGTGCTATTGTGCCGGTGGTAGATTTAAGAAAGAGATTCCTGATGCCCGAGGCTCCCTTTGACAACGCCACTGTTGTCATCGTTGTTAAAATAGAATACGAGGGAGGTAGCAAAATTGTGGGCCTAGTGGTGGATTCAGTGTCGCAGGTGCGTAACATCAGTGATCGAAATTACGACCCTGCTCCCGATTTTGGTAGTGAGGTGGACACTGACTTTGTGAAAGGGCTGGCCAGAGTAGATGAGGACATGGTTATTTTGTTGGAAATAGACAAACTGGTGAGCGCAGGTCTATTGGGTTTAGGAGATGGAGATTAAAAAACCAATTAAATCCGCAATCGCGGTACATTTCCTGGTTGACCATTGACGCAAGGAGCTAGGGAGTTAAAGACGTTGCGTCTTAATTGGAATAGAGCTGAGTAGTTCTTGTATAAGAAGAAAACTGAGAGCTCAGAAGAGTTTTAATCTAAAATTGGTACCTGAAAGGTGAAACGATGAGTTCAATTCGGCAAGAGTCGAAAAATGGGGTTCAAACCTCTGAAAGCACAGTAACAGAGATAATTTTTGACAAAGGCACACTCAGTATAATTCTGAGGGGGGTTGTGGGTGTTGCTACGGTAAAGAAACTGTTTGATGATATTAACGAATTTATAGATGATGGCCTGGAGTGCATATCCGTGGATCCCTCAGGGGCAAAAGGGTTCGATACCACTTCAGTACAGCTTTTGATAGCACTTATTGATTACAGTAAGACCTATGGCCTGGCGTACAAATGGTTAAGTAGCAATGAGCGTTTAACAGAGGTTGCCGGTTTTTTGGGTTTGAAATCAAATTTGGAACTGGTTGATTGAAACCCTGGGTCAGCTTATTCTTATCAAGAATCATTCCGTTGTCCCTGTTATCATGACGCTCACAAATAGAGATCCCACCCCGTTATTAATAAAGCAGATTCTACAGATGGCGCAATCGAGGCTGAATGAGTGAGTCACTAGATGGAAGCGGGCTTTCTGAGCTGCTCGGGCTGCTAACTATTTTAGCAAAACAGCTTGATATGTCGTTGGACGAAAGCAATATTGATTTCGAAAAGATCTGTGCACTGAGCTCACCCCTGCTCCAAAACAATGCTGCTAATTTTGGTTCAGGCGTCTTTGACGGCGAGACAGCAGGCGAGACAGCAAAAGATGAACTGGTTGTAGCGCTGCAGTTTCATGACAGAATGAGCCAAAGAATTTCTCATGTGAGCAAAAGCTTGAAAATGATTGCCAATCATCTGAATGAGATTGATTATCACCTTGATAAAGTGACGAGTGGTAAATTAAAGCTTGATCTGGAAGATGAAATAAAGAAAACACTCTCGTTTTTTAACACGGCTCAGGCAGCACAAATGTGTGAAATGGTTTCGAAAAACAGTGCTTGGCTACTTGATCATGAAATACAAGAAACGAGTGGAGATCAAAAACAGAAGAAGATCATTGAACAGGATATTGAGTTTTTTTAGTGTTACATGGCAGGTACAACTACCGGCCACAGTTGCTGAATCTGCATTGCAGGTAGAAAGTTGGAGCATGAAGCCTCGCGCATCTTTACATACTTGGAAAATTTCAAAACCCCTCCTCACCAACAGGGAGGCCACGAATTTTCAATTGTAGTATACACTCCCTAGTTCCCTGCGTTTTTCCGCATCCAGCCAGTGTTCTTAGATGGGCCCCTGCTCACAAATACGCAATAAAATGCATGAAAGCATGAAAATTTAATGGATTTCGTGCGCAATGGGTTTTATGCGCTATAGTTATTAAAACTTGGTGCTATTGACCATAAAAGCTTTTCTTTCATAATAGATGATGAAGGCAAGGTTGAAGCAGGGAAGCAGATTTTGGAACAGATCACTGAGGAAAGTAGCGAGTTATTATAAAAAAACACCTGGGTCAGGATGGATTCTGAAGAGCGTATTA